>JAYFPV010000265.1:0-6478 GCA_034927465.1 Lawsonibacter sp. | reverse complement strand
ACGAGAGCCGTTTGACTGGACGCAGTTGTGTGGGCGTGCGGTTTAGAGGGAAATTTACAAGGAGGATATTTCGGTCGCTTATGGAGTTTGGTGTTGGGTCCATTTTGGACGGGAAGGTAACGGGGATTACAAAATTTGGGGCTTTTGTGGCTCTGCCGGAAGGGAAGTCCGGGCTGGTTCATATTTCTGAGATTGCCTATTCCTATGTCAACGAGGTGTCGGATCACCTGAACGAGGGACAGGAGGTCAAGGTCAAGATTATTGGCATTGATCAGGCCAACCGGATTAATTTGTCCATCAAGCAGGTTACGCCGCCCCCTCAGCGTCCTGCGTATCCCGCGGGCGGAGGCCAACAGCGCTTCGGAGGCCAGCAGCGTCCCGGCGGCGGCGGGCGGCCCCAGGGAGGATCCTGGACGGGTGGCTCTGTCCGTCAGGCTCCAAAGGAGCCAACCGACTTTGAGGATCGGCTGAAGCAGTTTATGCAGTCTTCCGACAGCAAGCTGTCCGAACTGCGCTATATGGAAAAGAAGGGCGGAAATCGCCGCGGCGGCGGCGGACGCCGGTAAGATTCAAAAACGAAAAAGGCTGCTGCCACTGGCGGCAGCTTTTTTCGTCCCGAGACAAAAAAAGAGCGCCCTGTTCAGGGCGCCCAGCTTGTGCGGGGAGAGACTTCCACACAGAAAGCATATTGGTCGAGCTGTGGATTACAATACCATATATTTCCAGATTGGTCAATAGGAACTTTTGTCGAAAAGGGACGAAAAAGCAAAAAAAGGAGGTAGCGTATGCTGATTATAAACGGGACGGTTCATACGATGGACGGGCTGACGATCCCAAATGGCTACGTGGCGGTGTCCGGATCGAAAATTGCCCGGGTTGGTCCCATGGAGGAGTGCCCCGACCATTGGGAGGGAGAGACAATGGATGCCCGGCAGGGCCACATTCTCCCTGGATTTATTGACGCACACAGCCATCTAGGCATGTTTGGCGACGCTCAGGGGTTCGAGGGCGACGACGGAAATGAGTCTACCGATCCCTGTACCCCCCACTTGAGGGCGATTGACGCAGTGAATCCCCTTGACCGCTGTTTTACAGAAGCGCGGGCAGCCGGGGTGACCACCGTTCTCACCGGGCCCGGATCCGCCAATCCGATCAGCGGTCAGTTTGCGGCCCTCAAGACCACGGGCCGCTGGGTAGATGCCATGGTGGTGAAAGCCCCGGTGGCCATGAAGCTGGCGCTGGGAGAGAACCCGAAATGCGTCTACAACGAGCGTCATGAAACTCCCGTGACCCGGATGGCCACCGCTGCCATTATTCGGGAAAATTTGTCCAAGGCAGTGGAGTATGCAGAAAAACTGGAGCGGGCGGAAGAGGACGAGGAGGAGGACAAGCCAGACTATGACGCCAAGCTGGAGGCCCTGCTTCCGGTGGTGCGGGGAGAGCTGCCGGTCCACATCCATGCCCATCGGGCCGATGATATTGCCACAGGAATCCGAATTGCCAAGGAGTTTGGACTGAAGTGCGTGATTGTTCACGGGACCGAGGGCCATCTGATTCCAGAACTGCTGGCCCAAGAGGGTGTGCCGGTGATCACCGGCCCCTGCCTGGGGGATCGATCGAAACCAGAGCTGGCCAACATGACCATTGAGAGCCCTGCCGCCCTTACGCTCCGGGGGGTAAAGGTAGCCATTTGCACGGACCACCCGGAGGTGCCCATCCAGCATCTGCCGCTTTGTGCGGCTATGGCGGTGAAGGGAGGCATGAACCCGGAAGCCGCCTTGGCCGCCATTACCATCAACGCGGCTGAGATTGCGGGAATTGCGGACCGGCTTGGCTCCCTTACCCCGGGAAAGGATGCGGATATTGTGGTTACCAGCGGCCACCCAATCAATTTGCTCAGCCGGGTGATGGCCGTTTTTGTGGAGGGAAAACAGGTGAAGGAATAAGCGCTGGGGCAGAATTTCCAAAAAGTTCACAAGAACCTATGGCGTTTTGCACCAAATGTGGTATAATGGGACAAAGGAGGGGGAACCCTCCCTCCTCCTCATATCAGCCCCGTGGGGCGAAAGGAGCGGATAATATGAAATTCGTATTTACGGACAAAAAGGTGGACCTGCCCGATCTCATCCACGCCTACGCGGAGAAAAAGGTGGGAAAGCTGGACCGTTTCTTTAAGGAGGATGCAACTGCGGCGATTACGTTCAGCTTGGAGAAGGAGCGGTTGAATAAGGTGGAAGTTACCATCCGATCCAGCGGCACTATTTTCCGGGTATCGGAAAGCACCTCTGATATGCACGCATCCATTGACGCCGCGGTCGCTACGCTGGAGCGCCAGGTCCGCAAGAATAAGACCAGACTGGAGAAGCGGCTGCGCCAAGGTGCCTTTGAGCGGGTGCTGGATGTGAACGAGTTTTCTTCCTTTGCCCCTGATGAACCCGAAGAAGGGGAGTACCGTATTGTGCGTAGCAAGACCTTCCCCATCAAGCCCATGACTCGGGACGAGGCAATTTTGCAGATGAACCTCTTGGGGCACAGCTTTTTTGCGTTTAAGAATGAAGAGGCGGATGGGGCCTTCGCTGTGGTTTACCGCCGGTATGACGGGGACTACGGATTGATTGAGGACAAACAGTAATCATGATTCCTTGTGGGGAGCGGGTCAACCCGCTCCCCACAATTTTATGGGAGAAAAGCCAAAAGAATCGTTTGTGTGCGGTTCGCTTGTGCCACCTAGGCGCACTGGTTCAGCTCGGTGTTGGGAAACCAACGACTCTACGCGATGAAAGAATCCGCTTAAACAAGCGGAACAGCCAGAGCGTCAACCGGTGGAAAAGTTTAGTTGACGCTTTGCGGATTTCTTTCTATAATAATGTCTGTGGATCAACAGAAAAGCGGCTGATTCTCGCGGTGAACCCCTGCACTTGACCAAAGCCCTTTTATTTTGCAAGTCAAGACGTTCGGATTTGTTTCCTGTGCACAGCAGCCGATGCCGGAGCAGGTGGAAAGTGATTTTGCCTGTCGGCCGATTTCCATTGTATCAATTTTGTGATCCGGGTAAATATTTGTACGAATTGTATGGGAGTGAACTGCCATGAGCCGTGAAGAGGTCCTGTCCTTGCTATTGGAACATCCGTCGGAATCTTTATCCGGAGAGGCAATGAGCCGGACGCTTGGGGTAAGCCGGGCTGCCGTGTGGAAGGCGATCAAGTCATTGCGCCAGGAGGGGTATGTGATCAACTCCGCACCCAACCGGGGTTACCGGCTAGAGTCGGCGCCGGACCGGGTGCGGGAGGGAGAACTGGCTGGGCCCCTGGCAGGCTGTCTGGTGGGAAGCACGCTGGCTTGTCTAGGCACCATTGACTCCACAAACACCGAGTGCAAACGCAGAGCCATGGCCGGCGCACCGGAGGGACTTGTGGTGCTGGCGGAGGAGCAGACCGGGGGAAGAGGCCGGTTAGGCCGGGCGTTCCAATCGCCCAAAGGGTGTGGGCTTTATCTGTCTGCGCTGCTGCGGCCAAAGCTGGAGCCGGCGGAGGTGGCCGACTTTACCGCCTGGGTTGCGGTGGCGGTGTGTGACGGAATTCAGGCAGTATGTGGGGTTCGCCCGCGGATTAAGTGGACCAACGACATTGTGCTGAATGGGAAAAAGCTGGTTGGAATTTTAACCGAACTGGGGCTGGAGAGTGAAACGAATTCTCTGCAATATCTGGTCACCGGCATCGGGATCAATGTCAACCACTGCACCGAGGATTTTGGAGCGGACATTCAGGATGTGGCTGTCTCCCTAGCCCAGGCGCTGGGACATCCGATACGCCGGGCCGGGCTTGCCGCAGAGATCATTCGGGCTCTGGACCGGAT
This sequence comes from Lawsonibacter sp., assembly GCA_034927465.1. Classification (GTDB taxonomy): domain Bacteria; phylum Bacillota; class Clostridia; order Oscillospirales; family Oscillospiraceae; genus Lawsonibacter. The sequence continues at coordinate 2,623 of JAYFPV010000265.1, read as the reverse complement.
GTACGCGGGCTTTCCACGGAACAAAGGGGAGTATTTGGAAAAGTACCGCGCCGACTGCCTGACTCCAGGCAACCAGGTTCAGCTGATTACTCCCATCTCCCGCCAGGAGGCCTTTGCAGTGGGCATTGACGACCAGTTCCGTCTGGTGGTGGAACTGTCCGATGGGACGAGGAAGGCTTTGTCTGCCGGAGAGGTTTCGGTGCGGGGCATGTATGGATATGTATAAAAAAGCAGGGCGCAACAGCGCCCTGCTTTTTTATGATTAGGCCTCTTGGTAGGAGATGAATTCCGCTGCTCCTGGGTCGGAAAATACCTTGGCAAAGACATCAGCGTCCATGGTCTCGTGGTCCAGCAGATAGCGGGCGGTAAGCTCCAGCTCCTTCCGGCAGCGCTTCAGGATCTCTTCGCACCGGCGGTAGCCCTTGTCCACAATGACCTTGACTTCCTGGTCGATCTGGCTTGCAATCTCTTCCGAGTAGGTGCGGGCCTGGGCCATGGAGCGACCCAGGAAGATTTCATCACTCTCGTTGCCGTATGCAATGGCACCAAGCTTGTCGCTCATGCCATACTTTGTGACCATAGCGCGGGCGGTCTGAGACGCCTTTTGAATGTCGTTGGAGGCCCCGGTGGAGATGTCCCCCAGCACAATCTGTTCGGCCACGCGGCCACCCAGACAGACGGCAATGCGCTCTTCCAGTTCCTTCCGGGACAGATAAGCTTTGTCCTCGCTGGGCAGGGAAATAGTCATCCCGCCGGCAGGCCCGCGGGGGACAATCGTGATTTGATGAACCGGATCCTGGGTTTCCAGCTCGTGGATGACCACCGCATGGCCTGCCTCGTGGTAAGCGGTGAGCGCGCGGGCATGCTGGGTTACCACCCGGCTTTTTTTCTCGGGGCCGGCAATGACCTTGAGCATTGCCTCGTGCAAATCGGAGCGGGTAATAAACCGTTTGTCCTCCCGAGCGGCCAGAATTGCTGCCTCGTTCAAGAGATTTTCCAGGTCGGCACCGGTAAAGCCGGAGGTGGCGCGGGCCACGTCCGTAAGAGAGACATCCTCAGCCAAAGGTTTCTTCCTGGAGTGAACCTTCAGAATGGCCTCGCGGCCCTTAATATCGGGCAGACCAACATAGATCTGTCGGTCAAAACGACCGGGCCGCAGCAGGGCGGGATCCAGAATGTCCTGGCGGTTGGTAGCGGCCAGAACAATCACGCCTTCGTTGGAGGCGAAGCCGTCCATTTCTACCAGCAGCTGGTTCAGAGTCTGTTCTCGCTCGTCGTGGCCGCCGCCCAAGCCGGCGCCTCTCTGCCGGCCGACGGCGTCGATCTCGTCAATGAAAACGATGGCGGGGCCTTCCTTTTTGGCCTGGTCAAACAGATCGCGGACGCGGGATGCGCCCACACCCACGTATAGCTCCACAAAGTCAGATCCCGAAATGGACAGGAAATGAACCCCGGCTTCTCCCGCCACCGCTTTGGCGATGAGCGTTTTGCCCGTACCGGGAGGGCCCACCAGCAAAACGCCTTTTGGTATGCGGGCGCCAAGGGTGGTAAATTTTTGAGGGTCGCGCAGAAACTCCACGATCTCCTGAAGCTCGGCCTTTTCCTCCTCGGCCCCGGCTACGTCGTCAAAGGTGACTCGTTTCCCCTGATCGGTCAGCGTGCGGGTCCGAGCATGGCCAAAGCGGGAGGCACCGGGAGCACCGCCGCCCCCGCCACCTAAGCCCGCGGTGCGCTGGCGGTAGAGAACAAATAAGAACAGACCGACCGCAGCCAGGGCCAGCATGGATGGGATCAGGTTATACCACCAGGCACCCTCCAGTCCGGGAGGATAGTCATAGCCATCCAGCACCCCTGAGGCCAACTGGCTGTCGATGAGCGTGTGCATGTCCGTGTAGAAGACATTAAAATCGGAAAGATGGTAGGTAACGGTGGAGGTATTGTCCCCCGTGTCCCGCAGGGTCAGGGTCAAGGTGTCATCCTTTACAGTGAAGTACTTCACCCGTTCCTGAACAAAGTAGGTACGGATCTGGCTGTAATCGGGGGAGTCCTCCCGGTTCATCTGCTGAAGCGTGGTAACAGCAAACGCCATCATCAGAAGGACCAGCAGATAGAGGGTCAAATCCCGGGGGCTAATGCGTCTCATAGGCAAAACATCCTTTCCGGCGGCAAGGTTCGCGGGGGCGCGGTTGGGCCATCACGCCCGAAGGAATGATACAGCCGGGTCAGATCAGCCGCCGTAGACCTCGGGCTTTAAAATTCCGATATAGGGAAGATTGCGGTACATTTCGGCATAATCCAGGCCATACCCCACCACAAAAGCGTCGGGGATGGTGAACCCGGAATAGTGAACCTCTACCGGTTTGACCCGGCGTTCCGGCTTGTCCAGCAGAGTGCAGAGCCGGATAGAGGCGGGATGGCGGTGTTCCAGAATTTTTAGCAGATAACTTAGGGTATTTCCGCTGTCCAGGATATCTTCCACCACGATGATGTGGCGGCCGGAGATGTCCTCGGACAGATCTTTGGTGATCTGAACCTGTCCGCTGGAAGAGGTTCCCTTGCCGTAAGAGGAGACGGCCATGAAGTCCAGCGTGCATGGCAGGTCAATGGCCCGGCACAAATCGGC
>JAYFPV010000250.1:0-1827 GCA_034927465.1 Lawsonibacter sp. | reverse complement strand
GCACAAACCCGCTGACGTTTGCGTTCCCGACGGATGAAGAGTTCCCCTTCAGCCTGGACTGTGCAACTTCCATCGTTCAGCGCGGCAAAATTGAGTACTATGCCCGCTCCGGGAAAGAGACCCCCGCCGGTATGGTGATCGCTAACGACGGCACCGCAATGACGGACTCTCCTGAGATTTTGAAGGCGTTGGTTGCAGGAACTGCTGCGCTGGCCCCTCTGGGCGGCATTGGGGATGCCATGGGAGGGTATAAAGGCTATGGCTATGCGGCAGTGGTTGAAATCCTCTCCGCAGCATTGTGCGGAGGTCCCTTTATGAAAGCACTGAGTGGTGTGAGCGAGGATGGGACACCGCAAATGTATCACCTGGGCCACTTCTTTTTTGTCATTAATCCGGAATTCTTTATGGGATTGGACACATTTAAGAAGACTGCCGGAGATATTTGCCGCTCGCTGCGCGCGTCCCAAAAGGCCCCGGGGGAAGCTCGTATTTATACGGCCGGAGAAAAAGAATGGCTTACTTGGTGCGAGCGGAAGGATAAGGGCGTACCGGTCGGCGAGGCGGTTCAGAGGGAGATGATAAAGATCCGTGACGAATTGAAGCTACCATATCACTTCCCCTTTGAACCATAATCAAGAACTGGAGGATACTGCCATGGATTATGCAAAAGAATCCCTTCGCCTGCACGGGGAATGGAAGGGAAAGATTGAGGTGGTGGCCACGGTGCCCGTCGCCACCAAGGATGATTTGTCTTTGGCCTACACCCCCGGTGTGGCGCAGCCCTGTCTGGAGATTCAAAAGGACATCGACAAATCTTATGAGCTGACCCGCCGCCACAACCTGTGCGCCGTGATTACCGACGGCACCGCCGTCCTTGGCCTTGGGGACATCGGCCCGGAAGCGGGCATGCCGGTGATGGAGGGCAAGTGCGTGCTGTTTAAGGCCTTCGGCGGGGTGGACGCCTTTCCTCTGTGCGTGAAGACCAAGGACGTAGATGAGTTTGTCCAGACGGTATACAATATCTCGGGGAGTTTTGGGGGTATTAATCTGGAAGACATCGCCGCGCCCCGGTGCTTTGAAATCGAGCGGAAGCTGAAGGAGAAATGCGACATTCCCATTTTCCACGACGACCAGCACGGCACGGCTATCATCACCCTGGCTGGTCTGACCAACGCGCTGAAGGTGGTGGGGAAGAAGAAAGAGGACGTGAAGGTGGTCACCTCGGGTGCGGGTGCCGCGGCCATTTCCATTGTGAAGCTGCTGCTCTCTGCAGGTTTTAAAACCGTCACCATGTGCGACAGGAAGGGCGTTATTTACGCCGGGCGGGAGGGCCTGAACTGGATCAAGGAGGAGATGGCCCAGGTGACCAACCAGGAGAAGACGGCGGGTACCCTGGCGGACGTGCTGGTGGGAGCCGACGTGTTTATCGGGGTCTCCGCCCCTGGCACCTTGACCACCGAGATGGGGAAGACGATGAACCGGGACGCCATTGTCTTTGCCTGCGCCAACCCCACACCAGAAATTTTCCCGGACGAGGCCAAGGCGGGGGGCGCCCGGGTGGTGTCTACGGGCCGGAGCGACTATCCCAACCAGATCAACAACGTGCTGGCCTTCCCAGGGGTGTTCCGGGGCACCTTTGACGTGCGGGCCAGCGATATCAACGAGGAAATGAAGATGGCGGCGGCCGAAGCGCTGGCCAGCCTGATCTCGGAGGAAGAGCTGTCCGAGGAGTACATCATCCCCAAGGCCTTTGATTCCCGCGTCGGCCCAACCGTAGCTGCCGCCGTGGCCGAGGCGGCACGCAGGTCCGGCGTGGCACGGATCTGA
>JAYFPV010000259.1:0-3100 GCA_034927465.1 Lawsonibacter sp. | reverse complement strand
TGGCAAATCCGGTGATGGGCACCAGGGTCCCCGCGCCAGCAAATTTGGCCAGCTTGTCAAAGTATCCCAGCCCGGTAAGCAATGCGGCGGCAAAAATTAAGGTCACCGAGACGGCGGTGCCGGCCTGTTCCTTGTCAAGTCCCCAACTCTTGTACATGTTCAGCAGCCCCTGCCCGATGGTGCAGATACTGCCCCCTACCAAAAAGGCCCAAAGAAGGTTTTTCCAAAAGGGAGAAGGCTTGGAGTGCTCGTTCACCAGTTTTCCGTAGTCCTGATTTGTCATATTCAAAATTGGTCACCTCAGTCATTTTTTTATATCATTTTCGTTAGGATTCCGTTTTCTTCAGAAATTATGCGAAATACAGCATGGTTGGGACAGGTCCTGCATAGATTACCACCGAAAGGGGTGATTCCGGTGTATTATGGGAAACGTCAATTGATTTTGACCGGACTGGCGGCGGTCTTGCTTGGAACTGTCCTTCATTTTCTTTACGGATGGATGCCCAATGCGGTTACCGCGCTGGTCTCGCCGATTAATGAGAGCCTGTGGGAGCATGTGAAACTGCTTTACTGGCCCTATCTTCTCGCCGCTTTGTGGTTAAATCGAGGCCGCCCCGGGGGCGCACGTCCCTGGCTGTTTGCGCTGCCCCTGATGTGCCTTCTGATGCTGGCACTGGGCTATGGCTACCACATCTTGCTGGGCGGCGAAGCAATGTGGGTGGATTTTGCCATTTATCTGGTCACAATGGGGATTGGTGTTTGGCTTCCCACCCGATTTTCCGGCCCGTTTTCCGGGATCCGATGGATGCTCCCGGCCATACTAGTTCTGGTCATGGGGATTCTGATCGGCCTCTTCACCTTATGGCCGCCCCAATTTCTTCTCTTTGCCGATTTGTCCCGGATCGGGGCCTGGCTTTCGATCCCGTATTGAAATTTTTGCATGCGGATGCTTGACAGGACTCCCACGCTGTCGCTTATAATAAGGCTTGCTGGATCAGTTGCAGCGCGGCGGATTTGCGCGGTGATTGCCGCGCAAATCCTATGAAAGCAGCCCCATTTCGCTGCTTTCCTGGAATTCAGCCATTGTTTCCCTGCGTACTGGCACCCGACTTTTGATGGGGCTTCTGTGCAAGAACAAGGTTTGCAGATTCGTTCGGCACGCATCATAATCAAAAAAAAGGGGGCGGCAGCGTGATTTTATATGGGGCCGCCGACCTGATAAACCGGCGGCAGGCATACGACCTGCTGGCCAGGGCGGCGTCCGAACAGTGGGGGCTACTTCAACTCCCCGCCATCGCCCTGGGCGCGCAGGGAAAGCCCTATTTTTCAGAACTGAACCGCCATGAGTTTAACCTGAGTCACAGCGGATCTCTCGCGCTCTGCGGTTTGGACGACAGCCCGGTGGGAGTCGACATTCAAGTTGTCAAACCTCGGCGGGCGGACTTGCCCCGCCGCGTATGCTCAGACCAGGAATTGGCCTGGCTGGAACGGGACGAACAAATTTGGACACGCTTTGCCCTGCTGTGGGCGCTGAAGGAGTGCCGGGTCAAGCACAGCGGAACCGGATTGACCCGGCCAATCTCTGGAATCCGGGTCCCGCTTCCCGACCAGGTAGGGGTACTTTCTTTTTTGGACGGCTTGTGGTTTCGAACCTATGGCGGAGCGGGCTGGCGGGGCGCCGTCTGCGGCCAAAATCCGCCACCCGAACTTATTTCCTGGTTGAGGCTTTGACCATCCTTAAAAATTTCCCCTTTACAATTTGCAAAAATATTGCTATAATAGCGGAGCGCCAATTGAAAATGCGCCCGTAGTTCAATGGATAGAGCGTCAGATTCCGGTTCTGAATGTTGGGGGTTCGAGTCCCTTCGGGCGTACCACACAAAAAACCCTGCAGCCTCAATGGCTGCAGGGTTTTTACTACGCGCTTTTTTGTTTTGAGATCCTACGGTATGGTGCTAATTTTTAAGGTTAAATTTGAGGTTAAAAACGAAATGCCTTATGCCGTACGACCATGAGCATCTACACTTTTAAGTAGGGTGTCCGGAGTTCAAATCTCCGCTAGATCGCCAAAGAAAGCCTTAGCGCCGCAACGGTTCTAAGGCTTTCTCGCTTTTCTTGTTTTGTGGTTTGTGCCGACTCAAAAGATCGAAAAGGGGTTAAAAAACAGATACAATAAGATACAGAATTGGTCCCAACCGCCCGGTTGATTGGAATTGTTCGTCCTCCTTCGCGGGGGCAGCTCACTGTTCGGCTCTCCTAGTTTTCATACTTTCCTCCTGGCATCGCCCTTATCATCTGTGATAAGCGCCTGCCGTCAACTGAGGAAGCGCCAAAAAAAGTTTCTGCATTCCGCGTCATTGGCTTGGTGGCTTTTGCCTGCGCCCTTATTCCTTCAATCGGGCTTTTGTACTCGATTGCCTATTCATTTCTCAATCCCGCCTGACCACTGCCCCCTGGGCGGTGGTTTTTTGTGTACGCACTGCGATTGTTTATTTCAGCTTTTTCTGGTATACTGAGAAAAAGAGGTGATTTCTTTGAAATGTCCAAAATGCAATGCGGATATGGTTTTAGGTGTGTTGAGCTGCAACCGCGAGCGAATGGCCTGGGTCCCGCCAGCTGCGGAGAAGGGCGTGGAGCGCTCCGTGTACCCACCAGGCGTTATGCTGGGTAAACTGAGGCCTATTGGTGGATCCCCGGTTGGCGCGTTCTGTTGTCCATCCTGCCATTCGATCTTCATCGACGGCGACAACGCTGTGCCAAACAACAAATGATTGTGTGACTCCGCCCCACACTGGGGGCGGTTTTTTTGTGTATACGCTCCGGGTTATAATTTCAGCTTGCTTTTTTATCCGCCTTTGTTTTCTTCTCTGGTACTTTACTTCCGCCTTTGCTCTTTCTGGGGCCACCCAATACCGTCCTTGCTCTGGCCCGTTCCTGCTCGGCGTTGGCCGCGTAATACTGCCGGCTCTTTTCGCTTTGGTCCCTGCTGGCCTCCCTGGCTTTTCTGCACTCCTCCGCCTATCCATCGCTTGCAGGCCTCGCCTTTTGTCACGGGAGACGTAACCCGTTATCCATTCCCATCCACCTTTTGAAAGTCCTC
>JAYFPV010000185.1:0-4046 GCA_034927465.1 Lawsonibacter sp. | reverse complement strand
AATGAGGGAGAGGAATTTTTCCCGATCCTCTGGCAAACCGCCCTTCAGCGGCAGGTAGTTGGAAGCATGGTTGCTTGTAAAGTGCAGCGGGGTTACGTCAAGATGTTCGATGAGCAGACGACACTCCTCCAGGATCTGGTCGGGAGAGCAGACCTGAAAGCGGCCGGCCAGCACGTCCTCGCCCAGCGGAGTTCCCTTGGCTGGAGCAAAGGTCATGGCGGACAGATGCCGCGGTTTCATGGCATTGATCATTTTGGCGGTGGATAAGATATGCTCCTCCCAGTCGCCGCCGACCCCGGTAATGCCAAGAATGATGGTAACCCACAAGTCGATGCCTGCCTCCACCAAACGCTGGCCGGCCTGAAGCATCTGGTCGGCGTTAACGCCTTTGTGAATAAACTTCAGCACGGCATCACTGCCGCTTTCCACTCCGAGGTATGCTCTGGACAGCCCGGCCTCATGAAGTGCCTTCAATTCCTCGGTGGATTTGGACAAGGTGCTGCGGGGACCTGCGTAGACGGTAACTTTCTGGAGGTTGGGAAAGGTATCATATAACTTGCGCAGAATACGCAGCAGATCCTCGGTTTTGATGATGATGGCGTCTCCGTCCATCAGAAAGACACGTTCCAGCCCTGGGCCATAGTAGTCCCAAGCCATGTCAATGTCCTCTAAAATCTCCGCAGTGGGTCGGATCCGAAATGTTTTTTCTTTATACATCCCGCAGAAGGTGCACTGGTTGTTGGAACAGCCAATGGTGCATTGAAGCAGATAGCTCTTCCACTCCCCTGGGGGACGGTACAACAGGTCACTGTCATAGCGCATGGCTTTTATCCTTTCAAGATTTCTTGACAGGCGGCGCACATCGACGCCATCTCCTGGTCAGTGCCAATGGACACCCGCAGATAGTTTCGAATGCGTGGCTTATCAAACCAGCGGACCAGAATGCCCCGGTCACGCAGGTCCTGCTGCAGCGCGGCGGCCGATTTGTCGGGGTGAGCGATGAAGATAAAGTTGGCGTTGGAGTCGTGGACCAGAAAGCCAAGCGTTCGCAGTGTTTCCGTCGTACTTGCCCGGGTGGCCATCACTTTTCTGCGTGTCTGCTCGAAATAATCCACATCCTGTATAGCAGCCGTACCAGCGGCCAGAGCCAGCTGGTCAATGGGGTAGGAATTAAAGGAATTTTTTACGCAGTTGACCGCGGCAATCAGGTCGGGGCTGCCCAGTGCGTAGCCCAGGCGCATTCCGGCCAGAGACCGGGACTTGGACATGGTGTGGATTGTGATCAGGTTGGGATATTGGCAGAGAAGGGGGACGGCAGACTGTGCGCCGAAGTCGGCGTAGGCCTCATCCACCATAACGACCACATCGGGGTTGGCTTCCAAAATCAGCTGAATGTTCTCCAGCGGCAAAGTTTTGCCGGTGGGTGCGTTTGGGTTGCAGATTACAACGCCGCCGTTGCCCCCCAGAAATTGCTCCACGGGAAGGGTAAAATCCTCGTTCAGGGGGATCTGCTCATAGTCTAAGTGGAACAGCTCAGTATATACTGGGTAAAAGCTGTACGTGATGTCGGGAAACACCACCTTTTTCCCGGGCGTGAAAAAAGCATAGAAGCACAAGCCCAGTACCTCGTCCGATCCGTTGCCGCAGAATACCTGCTCCGGTTCCACGCGGTAAAAGTCGGCGATTGCCCGGCGCAGATCAATTGCATCCGGGTCCGGATACAGGCGCAGACGGTCATCGGTGGCGGCCTGAATGGCGGCCAGGACCTTTGGGGAGGGGGAATACGGATTCTCGTTAGTGTTCAGCTTGATGAAAACTCGGTCGCGCGGCTGCTCGCCTGGGGTGTAGGGAACCAGCGTTTGAATCCGGCCGCTCCAGTATTTTTTATCCATTGGTATGACCTTCTTTCCTTCGTGGTGGGGGGAGCCATCTGCACGGAAGCACTGGTTGACCCGAATTTCAAAAAAGGAATCCCAGCAGTTTGTGATTACCCATTGACCGGCTGTCCATCCCGAATAATCCTGCGGATGTTCTTTTCCACCTTGCTCCGCGGCAGCATAACCTCGTGCCCGCAGCCCTGACAGCGTATCTTGAAGTCCATTCCAACCCGCAGAACCAGCCACTCCTGGCTGCCGCAGGGATGGGACTTTTTCATTTTTAAAATGTCGTTGACCTGAACGTCCATAGAAACCTCCTTGTGGGAATGGCGGGAAATTGCTTTCATTCTCATGCGATTCGGTAGACATTATTATAAATTCTCAGGGTAAGATTGTCAACGCCGGAGTGGAGAAGACGGCTGGGAGAAAAATACGCGCGTAAAAGGCTGCAACGCAAGAAAAAGCGAGGGGTCTTAAATGAAAAGCGGCCTCCTTTGGGAGGCCGCTGGAAGCAGAAATGCAGCGAATTAAGCTTTCACGATGGCGGCGGTGTCCATGGCGATCATCAGCTCTTCGTTGGTTGGGATGACCAGCGTACGAACCGTGGCTCCTTCGGCGGAGATATCAATCTCCTGGCCCCGAATCTTGTTCTTCTCCGGGTCAATTTTGACGCCCATGAATTCCAAACCGGAGACGGCCCCGGCACGGTTGCTGCCGCCGTTCTCCCCGACACCTGCGGTGAAGATGATGGCGTCCACACCACCCATGGCCGCAGCATAAGCGCCGATCAGCTTTTTCACTCCGTATTCAAAGACCTCAAGGGCCAGGGTCGCCCGGGCATTGCCCTGTGCGCCGGCGGCCTCCAGGTCGCGGAAGTCGGAGGAAACACCGGAGATTCCAAGCACCCCCGAGTCCTTGTTCAGGACAGACAGCATCTGCTTAATGGACATGTTGTGCTTTCCCATCAAATATTCCAGAATGCCGGCGTCAATGTCGCCGGCCCGGGTGCCCATGGGCAGTCCGGCAAGGGGGGTGAAGCCCATGGAGGTGTCCACGCTTTTCCCGCCGTCAATGGCGGTAACGGAAGAGCCGTTGCCCAAGTGGCAGGAGATCAGCTTCAGCTTCTCAATGGGCTTGCCCAGCATGGCGGCGGCGCGCTGGGCAACGTACTTGTGGCTTGTGCCGTGGAAGCCATAGCGGCGGACCTTGTCATCGGCATAGTACGCATAAGGAAGCGCGTACGTATAAGCCACAGCCGGCATGGTCTGATGGAAAGCAGTATCGAACACAGCTACCATGGGGACGCTGGGCATCAGTGCCCGGCAGGCCCGAATGCCAATGATGTTGGCCGGATTGTGGAGAGGGGCAAGCGGGTTGCATTCCTCAATGGCAGCCATCACTTCGTCGGTGATCAGAACCGATTTGGCAAATTTCTCTCCGCCATGAACCACACGGTGGCCGACGGCGTCAATCTCATCCATAGAGCGGATGACCCCGTTTGAGGGGGCAATCAGGGCATTCAGCACGGTCTGAATGGCTTCCGAGTGGGTGGGCATCGCCACATCGGCCTCTTTTACCGCCTCTTTGCCGGATGGCTTATACGTAAATTTTCCGTCGATGCCAATACGCTCACACAGGCCCTTGGCCAGGATTTCCTGAGTCTTGGGGTTAAGCAGCTGGTACTTCAGAGAAGAGCTGCCAGCATTGATGACCAGAATGTTCATGGGAATCGATCTCCTTCGCAAATCAAAATTTCCAATTATTGAGGTTGCCTTGATCTTCCGAACGCGTTACAATGAAGACCAGCAACCTTTCATGTTTTTATTTTAACGCGTTTCTTTGTTCAGGACAACCGCTTTTTCGAAAATTCACTAAATTTTTCTGCCTTAGGAGGTGCTCACCTTGCCGGCAGCCGGAATTGTAGCGGAATACAATCCCTTTCATACCGGACATGCGTACCAAATTGCCCAAACAAGACAGATGCTGAGACAAGATGCAGCGGTGGTGGCTGTGATGAGTGGGAATTGGGTCCAGCAGGCCGACTGTGCCATCGCGGACAAGTGGACCAGAGCCAGGCTGGCCCTGATGGGGGGCGTGGATCTGGTGCTGGAGTTGCCCACGGTGTGGGCCATGTCCTCGGCAGAGTCGTTTGGCCGGGGCGCGGGGTGC
>JAYFPV010000455.1:0-10637 GCA_034927465.1 Lawsonibacter sp. | reverse complement strand
GACGAGCACCTTGGCCACCAGAGAATCGTAAAACGGAGACACTTCATAGCCCGAGTACAGCGCGGTGTCTACCCGCACCCCCGGTCCTCCGGGCAGATGGAGGAATTCCGTTTTCCCGGGGCAGGGTCGGAAGTTTTGTGTTGGGTCCTCTGCGTTGATGCGACACTCGATGGCATGGCCAGTCACCCGGACATCCTCCTGTCCAAAGGACAGGGGCAGCCCGGCGGCCACCCGGAGCTGTTCCTTTACCAGATCCCGCCCGGTGACCAGCTCGGTAACCGGGTGCTCCACCTGAATGCGGGTATTCATCTCAATAAAATAGAACTGCCCCTGGGGGGACAGAACAAATTCCACGGTGCCCGCCCCCACATATCCGGCCGCCTTGGCTGCGGTCACGGCTGCCTGGCCCATCTGTTCCCGCAGTTCGGGAGTCAGGGCTCTGGACGGGGATTCTTCTATCAGCTTTTGGCGGCGGCGCTGGATGGAGCAGTCCCGCTCACCCAGATGGACCACATGCCCGCAGCTGTCCGCCATGATCTGAAATTCAATGTGCCGTGGGTTCAGCACCAGCTTTTCCAGGTACATTTCCCCGTTTCCAAAGCAGGCCACTGCCTCGGCCCGGGCCGCCTTGAATGCCCCCTCCAGCTCCCCCGGACCGTCCACCTGCCGCATGCCGCGGCCTCCACCTCCGGCGGAGGCTTTGAGAAGGACGGGATACCCCACCGTCTCGGCCAGCTGTTTGGCCTGACGGATGCTGCTCAGGGGGCCTTCGGAGCCCGGAACCACCGGCACACCGGCACTTTCGGCCAGGCTGCGGGCGGCAGCCTTGCTACCCATATTTCGAATTACATCTCCGGCTGGTCCGACGTACTTCAGTCCAGCCTCCACACACCGGTCGGCAAACTCCGGATTTTCCGACAGGAACCCGTAGCCCGGATGGACTGCGTCACAGCCGGTGGCCCGGGCCGCGGAAAGCAAGGCATCCTGGTTCAGGTAGCTCTCGGATGCTTTGGCCGGACCGATGCACAGCGCCCGGGTGGCCAGCTGGGCGTGCAGCGCGTTCTCATCGGCGGTGGAGTAGACGGCCACTGTTTCAATGTCCATCTCCCGACAGGCCCGGACGATGCGCAGGGCAATTTCGCCCCGGTTGGCAATCAATACACGCTTCAGCATAGCCTTATCCCCTTCGGATGCGGAACAGGGCTTCTCCATACCCCACCGGTTCCCCATCCTTAGCCAGAAGCTCCTCCACCACGCAGTCGGCGGGAGCCGGAACCTCGCTCATCATCTTCATGGCCTCGATGAGACACAGGGTTTCCCCCTTCTTAACCCGTTTTCCCGGCGCGGCAAAGGCTGGCTCACCATGCGCCGGGGCAATATAAAAGGTACCCACAAGAGGTGCCTTGACCAGATCCCCCTCCACCGCCAAAGCAGGAGCGGCGGCAGCTGCCGTTGTCGGCCCCGGGATGGGCGCGCTCTGAGACGCAGGCGCACCTGTTCGGCGCAGAATAATCTGCTCCGCTTCCTTCCGCCACTCTAGTTCACTTAGTCCAGAGCCGGCAAACCGCTCCATCAGGCCGTAAAGTTCCTGCAATTCCATGGACAGTCTCCTTTTCAGCGGCCGGTTACTGCTTCTTGTTTTTGATATACTCCACAATGTCGTTGACGGTTTTAATGTTGGCCATATCCTCATCGGCAATTCCGACGCCAAAGGACTCCTCCAGCGCCAAAGACAGCTCCACCGCCTCCAGGGAGTCGGCCTCCAGATCCTCAAACAGATTGGTCTCGGGCGTTACCTGCTCCTGGTCGCAGCTCAGGGTGTTGACAATGATGTCCCGTACAGTCTCAAAGGTAATCTCCATTGATCAAATTTCCTTTCAAATTTCATTCAAGCATTTTAGTTAAAATTTTTTATATAAAATGCTTGAGCATTATTATATGTGGTTTTTGGAAAATGTCAAGTCGAATTTATGGTCAGCCGCTCTTTTTTCCTTCCGCACAAATTGGCAAACCTAATTACTGCCTCTCTTCCCTTAGGCGCCACTGCACATTTCACGGCAGATGCCTCAAGGCCCTGCTACTTGCAGATGTTCCGCCATACATCACAAACATGCTTGGAACGACATCCAGGATTCCCTGCGCGTTTTGTTTTCTCTGACGAACCGTCTGACGGCGTGTCAGAGCATTTTGAAATGTGCAGCGCTACCCTTATTTTTCTCTTGACTTTTTCCATCTATACTCTATAATATATGGTACATACGTTCTATTCCAAGGAGGTGTCGATCTTGGAGCTGCTAAACAAGCTGACTATCCTGGCGGATGCCGCCAAATATGATGCCGCCTGTACCTCCAGCGGTCTGGACCGCTCCGGCCGTCCTGGAACCATTGGCAGCACAACCATGGCGGGCTGTTGTCACACCTTCTCGGCAGACGGTCGGTGTGTCTCTCTGCTGAAAGTACTGATGACCAACGTCTGCGTCTACGATTGTCAGTACTGTGTCAACCGCCGGTCCAACGACGTGCCCAGGGCGGCGTTTACGCCCAGAGAGCTGTGTGAGCTGACCATGGGCTTTTATCGCCGCAACTACATCGAGGGTCTGTTTCTGTCCTCAGCGGTTTTGATCTCTCCGAACCACACTTCCGAACAGATGATCGAGGTCCTGCGTATTCTCCGGGAGGAGTACCGCTTTGGGGGGTACATCCATGCCAAAGCCATTCCTGGGGCCGACCCGCTGCTGACCCAGCGTCTGGGGATGCTGGCCGACCGGATGTCGGTCAACATCGAGCTGCCCAGTTCCTCCAGTCTGGCTCTTCTGGCTCCGGAAAAGAAAAAGGAGGCCATTCTGGCCCCCATGCAGCAAATCCGGGATGGGATTACCGCCTCCTGTCAGGAACTGAAGGTATATCGTCATGCCCCCCGGTTCGCTCCGGCGGGGCAGTCCACCCAAATGATTGTGGGGGCCACACCGGAAAGTGACCGGCAGATTTTAACTCTGACCCAGGGGCTGTACGACAGGTATCAGCTAAAACGGGTGTTCTACTCCGCTTATATGCCAGTATCCAACAGCCCCCTTCTCCCTGCGCCTCAAACCTTCCAGCCTCCTCTGCTCCGGGAGCACCGGCTGTATCAGGCCGACTGGCTGCTGCGGTATTATCACTTTCGGGCGGAGGAAATCTTGGACGAGAGCCAGCCCGATCTGGACCCCCGTCTGGATCCCAAATGCTGCTGGGCACTGCGCCATCTGGAATTCTTTCCGGTGGAGGTCAACCGCGCCGACTACGAGACCATTCTCCGGGTGCCGGGTGTAGGAGTACGCTCAGCCCGGCGGATTCTGGCCGCCCGCCGGGTTGGCCCTCTCACCTTCGATGGACTGAAGCGGCTGGGCGTGGTGCTAAAGCGGGCCCAGTACTTCCTTACTTGCTCGGGCCGGGGAATGACCGGTCTGCGGGTTCGGGAGGACGGGCTGCTCCGCCATCTGGTTTCTCTGGAGGCTCCTGCTCTGGCCACCCCCATGCCGGAACAACTGACCCTGTTTCAAGGCGTGGGTTAGGAGGTGTGGTTATGGCCTGGACCCAGATATGCTGTTGCTATGATGGAACCTTTGCCGGCTTTCTCTCCTGCGTGTTTGAAAGTTATGTCAACCATGAGGAGCCGGTGGAATTTCAAACTTCGGAGCATTCCTGTGCCTCTTTTTACCCCCAGCGTGCGGTTACCACCCACCGGGAGCACGCTGGGCGAGTATACCGCTCTCTGGCTGTCAAGTTCGGAACCGCCGGTCAGGAGCTGGTGGAACGCGGCTTTCTCACCTGTCTGCCTGAGAAGGAGCTGTGGCTGTGGCGTCTCATTCAACTGGGCTACCGGCGGGGGCCTTCGGTCACCCGAGCGCTCACCGACCCGGTGGTGGACCAGGTGTACAAGGCGGTGTCCCATCTGAACCACGAGGCCCACCTGTTCACCGGATTTGTCCGCTTTTCCCAGCTGGATGGGGTTCTGGTGGGAGAAATCGAGCCAAAAAACCGAGTACTTCCCCTCCTTCGCCCCCACTTCTGCGGTCGGTACCCCCAGGAACGCTTTCTCCTGTATGACCGCACGTACCGGGAAGCGCTGCTCCATCAGCCGGGCCAGTGGGCTATTCTGCCGGCAGAGGATCTGCACATTGGTCCCGCGGATAAAGAGGAGCTCTCCTACCGCAGGCTGTGGCGCTCCTTTTACGACACCATTGCCATTGAGGGGCGATATAACCCGACATGCCGCATGACCCACATGCCGAAGCGGCATTGGGGCACCATGACAGAGTTTCAGACCGACGAAGAATTTTCCGTGCAGGCGCTTCCGCCTAAACTGCCATAATCGATTCGGGGCTGCATCGTCCTGTCATGCAAAAAACGCGCCTGCGAGTCATCCCCGCAGGCGCGTTTGATCTTTTTCATTCATCCTGCTATCCGGCTTCGTGGACGTGACAGGACTCACAGTCCAAGCCGCAGAACAGCTTCGGGTCGTAAAAAATATGGTTCTTGTCATAGTAATCCTTCACAGCGGTCTTCACGGCCTCCTCAGCCAAAACCGAGCAGTGGAGCTTGTGGACGGGCAGGCCGTCCAGCGCCTCTACCACGGCCCGGTTGGACAGTTCCAACGCCTCTTCCACCGGTTTTCCCTTGATCATCTCGGTAGCCATGGAGCTGGTGGCAATGGCTGAGCCGCAGCCAAAGGTGGTAAACTTGGCGTCGCGAACGACGCCGTCCTCAATTTTCAGGGTGATACGCATGATATCGCCACACTTGGCGTTGCCCACTTCGCCTACGCCGTCTGCGTTCTCGATCTCACCAACATTCCGTGGATTGCGGAAGTGGTCCATTACTTTTTCACTGTATAACATAGCGACGAACTCCTTTCTGTAACTCGTCCCACACCGGGGACATGGTCCGCAGCCGGGTTACCACATCGGTTACCGCCTGCACGGTGGTCTCAATCTCCTCCTGTGTGGTCTCCTCGCTGAGGGTCAGGCGCAGGGAGCCGTGGGCCACCTCGTGGGGCCGGCCGATGGCCAGTAGCACGTGGCTGGGATCCAGAGACCCGGAGGTACAGGCAGATCCCGAGGAGGCGGCAATTCCCTTGTCATCCAGCAGCAAAAGCAGCGATTCCCCTTCAATTCCTTCAAAGCAGAAGTTTACGTTGCCCGGTAAGCGATGAACCAGGTCCCCGTTCAACGCACAGTGGGGAATTTTACGCAAGCCTTCAATCAGCTTGTCCCGTAAAAGGGTTTGCTTCCGGGCGTTTTCCTCCAGGTGAAAGCAAGCTTCCCGCAGCGCCACAGCCATGCCGACAATGGCCGGGAGATTTTCGGTGCCCGCCCGCTTCCCACGCTCCTGGGCGCCGCCCTCAATGAGCGGCAGCAGGGGCTGTCCGCGTCGGACGTACAGCACCCCCACGCCGCGGGGGCCGTGGAACTTGTGGCCGGACAGGGACAGCAGGTCAATGTTCTGCTCCACCACATCAATGGCCAGATGGCCAGCAGCCTGAACGGCATCGGTGTGGAAGGGAATACCACGCTCCCGGCACAGCGCCCCGATTTGGGCAATGGGCTGAATGGTACCGATCTCGTTATTGGCAAACATGACGGAAACCAGCGCAGTGTCCTCCCGAATCGCGGCGGCCACATCGGATACCTTCACAATGCCGCTCTCGTCCACCGGAATCAGAGTAACTTGAAACCCTTCCCGTTCCAATCGCGCCAGCATGTGAAGCACGGCATGGTGCTCGATGGCGGTGGAAATCAAATGGGTCTTTCCTCTTTTTTTGCCCAGGTATGCGGCGCTGAAAATGGCTTGATTGTCCGCCTCGCTGCCTCCGGCGGTGAAGTAGATCTCCCGCGGAGTGGCACCGATGCAGGCGGCCACCTCTCCACGGGCCTTTTCCAGCGCCTCCATGGCCCTTTGGCCTGGTGTATGAAGGCTGGAGGGGTTGCCCCAAAATTCCTCCATACAATCCAGCATAGCCTTTTGCGCAGCCGGGCTTGTCTTGGTGGTGGCCGCGTTGTCCAAATAGATCATATGAATGTTCCTTTCTTATTCTTAAGTACCGCTAGAGAACATACCTCCCATTTTTTGCGGAGCCACCTGAGATTCGCGGCCGCTCCGAGGCAACGGAATGGTCGTCCCATTAATAAACATATCTTTTTTGTTGGTTTATATGGATGTTACTCCTTATTACCCACTTTGTCAATAGGTTTATTGAGGAACATTTCACTTTCTTTCTCTTTTGACCTTTTTCAGTCGCTCACCCAAGTCGCTTTCCCGTTTTTCTGACTCGCTTGCCTGCGCAGCAAGCTGTTCCAGGGTTATTCCCTCAAAAAAATTTTCAATCAGCCGACTCAGTTCCCGCCACATGGGCAGCGTCGCACATGTTCCCTGACGCGGGCAGAGCACCGCATCTCCCTCCAGGCAGGACACCGGGGCCAACGAGCCCTCTGCCGCCCGCAAAATCGCCGCTACTGTACATTTGGCCGCTGGCTGAGCCAGACGATAGCCGCCGTTTTTTCCTCTCAATCCGACCACTAATCCGTCCGTGACCAGGCTTTTCATAATGGCCTCCAGGTACTTTTCGGAAATCTGTTGATGTTCGGCAACCTCCTTCAAGGAAACAAGCCCATCTTCCTCCCGCGCTGCCAGTTCAATCATCACCCGCAGGGCATAGCGCCCCTTTGTGGATATCATCATAACACCTGACCTCCCCTTTGATAAACCTATTCTAGCAGAGGGTTATTCCAATTTCAAGCAACTTCTTATTTTTCGAAAAAAAGCCGCCGCTCGCCCCTTTTTCTTGCAATGTACACTGAAAAAGCCTATAATAATGTCTGCTGAATCAACCCGTTCCTTAAATTTTTTTACATTGTGTGCAGCGCTCGCTGCCTGGTTTTTTCGACAGCCGTCAGCCGCTGCGCGGTTGATTTGTGTGTTCCTTGCGTCATTATTTCAATGTTTATGCGCAAAATCCCTTGTGCCAGGAGGAATGTTATGACTATTGACGAACAGGTCCGCAGCCTGTGGCAGCGGGTGGCCCCTCCCAGAAAGGCCGCTTTCTTCAGCTGTCTGATCACCGGCTATGTGGTTCATCTTTATGCTTTTACCAACCTGATTCCAAACTCCGACGGGCTAAGCCGAATGTTTGATCTTCAGCAGATGACGATCTCCGGGCGGTGGTTTCTTCACTACGCCTCCGCGCTAAACAACTTCACTCAAATGCCGGCGGCAATCGGCCTGCTTTCCCTGTTGTTCCTCAGTTTGGCTGCTGCTTTTACAGCAGACCTTTTGGGTCTGCGCAGCTGGGTACTGGCCGTACTGACGGGGGCTGTCATGGCGGCATTTCCCTGCCTGGGCTACACTTTTTTATACATGTTCACTGCCTCGGCCTACTGCCTTGCCATTTTCCTTGCTGTTCTGTCGGTGTGGCTGGCCAAGGGGCGCCGCATCGGCTGGCCGTTGGGAGTTCTGGCCCTTGCCCTGACCATGGGCATCTATCAGGCTTATGTCACCGTCGCCATCGCATTGGCTCTTCTTGTGGTGGTAAGAGAGACGTTGGATCCGCACGCCACCTTCGGCGGCACACTTCGGCTTGGGGGAAAACTGGCGGCTCACCTGGCCTGCGGTGCCATTGTTTACTATGTGATCCTACTGTTTTTCTTAAAGGTAAAAAACCTGGAGCTGCTGTCCTATCTGGGGATGGATGCCGCGCGCTCCGGCTACCCCTTCGGGCAGCTGCCCCGGCTGATTGTCTCCACCTACAAGCAGGTGGTATCCTTTTTCTTTGTGCCGGGCGGAGCCAGTGGGTTTACCAACCTGTGGATGGTAATCCTGGATCTGATTGCATTTGTACTTGGGCTCATGTTCTTTTTCGCCTGCATGGGGAAAAACGAATTACGGCTGGAAGTTTGGCGTCCGATTGGTGCCATTGCCATGGTGGCTCTGCTTCCACTTGGTATTAACTTTGGTCAAATTCTCAGTCCCTATTCCGTTCCTACCCCTTTGATGAAATATTCCTTCGTGGCGGTTTATCTGGCCGTCCTGATGATGGCCGACCGGACTGACAGTCTGTCTCGTTCGGCTAAATTCCGGATTGTAGCTGCGGCAGCCGCGCCGGTGTGGACTGTTTTGCTTCTGTTGTTCTGCCTGAATACCAACAATCTGCTGTACACGGCCTCGGCCCAGGCCCACCGTGCTACCGAGAGCTACGCCACCCGGCTGCTCTCACGCATTGAAAGCTGCCCCGGTTATCAGTCTGGGATGGAAATCGCCATCATTGGGTCCATTCCAACAGACCAAATTTACGCTCAGATCCCAAGCTATGCCCAGGTGGATCACTACAGCGTCCCACAAAACACGGTGACCTTGCTGAACAAACACATCTACTATTATCTCAACGACTGGCTCAACGTGCCGGTGGAGGAACCCGACGAGGAGACCATGCGGTCCGTCTCCGATTCTCCAGAATTCAAAGCCATGCCCCTTTACCCGCAGGACAGCAGTATTCAGATCCTCGACGGCCGGGTAGTGGTGAAGCTTCAGGAGCACTATACTCCAAAATCAGACTTTGAGATCGCGTATGAGAACAGGAGATAATCCATGGACAACACAGGAAAACAGGGCCTTTTGTCAGTGATACTCCCTTCCTACAATGAAGAGGCTTCCGTCCCCCGGGCGGCAGACACCATCATTGGGCTCCTTATGGAACGCGGCATTGCCCATGAGCTGATCTTCGTGGACGACGGCTCCCGGGATCGTACCTGGGCTGCCATTCAAAAACAGGCAGCCTGCCATCCCCAGGTGCGCGGGATTCGGTTTTCCCGGAACTTTGGAAAAGAGGCCGCCATCTTTGCCGGTCTGGCCCAGGCCAGGGGGGACTGCGCCGTGGTCATGGACTGCGACCTTCAGCATCCCCCTGAGAAGGTGCCGGAAATGTACCGTCTGTGGCAGCAGGGCTATCAGATTGTTGAGGGAGTGAAGGTCAGCCGCGGGCAGGAGCATCTTTTCCACACGTTCGCCGCCAAACGTTTCTACTCCATTCTCAGCAACGCCACCGGCATCGACATGTCTCGCGCCTCCGACTTCAAGCTGCTGGACCGCTGCGCAGTGGATGTCCTTCTGGCGATCCGGGAAAAAAATGCCTTTTTCCGGGCGCTGTCCTCCTGGATTGGATTTTCCACGGCTCAGGTGGAGTTCGAGGTTCAGCCCCGGCTGGAGGGCCAATCCAAATGGTCGCTCCGCAGCCTGACCCGTTATGCCATGACCAACATCGCTGCGTTTTCCACCGCGCCGCTCCAACTGGTCACCTTGCTGGGGGTAGTCGTCTTCGTATGCTCCATCGTGCTGGGCATTCACTCCCTGTGGCAGAAGTTCACCGGTCACGCTCTGGAGGGGTTTACCACCGTTATTTTGCTTCAGCTGTGTCTTGGTAGCATTCTGATGGTCTGTCTCGGCATCATCGGCTACTATATTGCCAAGATTTACGAGGAGGTTAAAAACCGGCCCCGCTATCTTGTGGCCGACCGCTGTGAGGGGCAAGCCGATGTTGGACAAGTTGAATAAATTGTTTGACCCTCCTTTTTTCCGTTTCTTGCTGGTCGGCATCGTGAATACTCTGGTGGGCACCGCCGTGATGTTTCTGCTGTACAACCTGGCGGGGCTGCACCGCTGGGGAAATTTGGGTTACTGGCTGTCTACCTTGGGCAACTACACGGTGGGCAGCGTGGTCAGCTTCTTTCTAAACAAGCATTTCACCTTTCGCAGCCGAGAAACAGGTTTTCAGGTTGTGCTCCGCTTTGCGCTCAACATTGTGGTTTGTATGGTATTGGCTTACGGTATCGCCCAACGTGCGGTGGAGTTGGTACTGGCAGGCACCGCCCTCAGCCAGCAGGTGCAAGGCAACCTGTCCATGCTGGTGGGCATGGGCCTTTTTGTGGTCCTAAATTATCTCGGCCAACGTTTTTTTGCGTTTCGAACCAAATAGACAAAATGATATCATATTTCTATTTTGGATGGCGACAGAATGAAACGTGTTTTTATGGAGGAACTTTCTTGGGTTGAGATTTAGGATGCCATATGTCAAATTGTCCTCAACAAGCTGAGGTAACTATGATCATTTCCGAATAAAAAGGCGGTGTGCCAACTGGCACACCGCCTTTTTATCTGCCTAATTGCTGGAACAGCCTCCGCAATCGGATAGAAGTTTTTTGTTTCTCCGTCTCTTTCCGGCCCACAGGTCCGCCAAAATCAGAACGGCACACCAGAGCAGCAATAGAGCCAGGATTAAGATGGCGCAGTTTTGGAAAAACTCCTCCGGCAAAATCAAAATCACAGGATCTTGCCGCCAGTCAAACATCCAGTTGTCTTTTCCATGGAAAAACAACGCGTGAAACAGGATGAACGCCCGGTCGAAATCCAGCGCAGCTAGTCCCCCCGCCACCAGAAAAGTTGTGCCGAGGCCCACCGCCGCCCAAAAGCCAGGGCCGTGGTCCAAGAAACAATAGGGTCTTACCTTGCTCTGGCGGCAGTATAGGCCAGCCGCTGCCAATGCAGCCAGCGTCAGACCCACCACCCACAAATCTAAAATAAACAGGGTACGCACATCGGCAAAGTGATCC
>JAYFPV010000331.1:0-6915 GCA_034927465.1 Lawsonibacter sp. | reverse complement strand
TGATACAGGCACAGTGGGGCGCCGGACGGGTGGCCTGCCCAAGGATGACCTCCATATGGTGAATATGCGGTTCCATCTCCTCCGGCACCCGGAACAACCCGGGGTTGGTAAAGGTAGCCGAGAAGGGCAGCACCCCTGTTTTTTCGTACGCCACAGCCATGATGGGGTTCTTCAAAAAAATAGGGATGGCCTGCAACAGGCGGTTGGTGGTAAAGCGCACATTCCCGGTAAAAATGGCCTGCATTTCCTGGCGATTCAGGTGCAGGCGCATGGAATCATGGACATACCGCACAATCTCCGGGAATGTATACTCCCCCAACGCCGGGTCAATGCACAACCTGGTGGTGAGGATGAAATTCCGCAGTGTTTCCGTAGGAAACCAGGGGCGCAGGTTGATGGGCACATTCAGTGCCACCGGCCTGAGATGCAGGGGAGAGAGAGCCTTCTGGTTGTCCAGGATGGCCTGGAGCAGCACCGCCGCCAGATACTCTGTCACGGAGGCTTTAAATTTGACTGCAACCTGCTTCAGTTGGTCCACCGACAAAAACCCGATGGTCACATTCAGGGTGTAGAACCGCTCTGGATGGCTAGTATTGGGGAAGGCCGTTTTCTGCCGACCGCGGCGCAGTACCTGCGGTCCCGCATAGCGGGCATAGGCATCCTCCAGCTCCTCCTCCCGAAATGGCTTGTTCCGGTCCAAAAGACCGGGTCCCGTTGGGACTGGGTATCCCAGTTCCTCCAGATAAGCCGCCAGCAAAGTACGAAAGAAGATCAGCGTTCCAGCGCCATCGGACAGCGCGTGGAACACCTCCAGAGAAATGCGGCGTTCGTAGTAAAAAAAGCGGATCAGCCAGCCGTTGTCCTCTCCGAACCGCATAGGCTGACAGGGATTGGCGATGTCCGGCCGAACAAAGGGGCCCGGCTTTTGATTCGATTCCAAATAGTACCAGAATACTCCCCGGCGAATGCGCATGTGGAACACCGGGAACCGGGGCATCGTGCGATTCACCGCCCGCTGAAGGGCCTGTGGATTCACCGATTCGGTCATCACCGCAGAAAATCGGTAAACCGGGGAGTAGTTCTCCTTTTGCAGGGCGGAATATAGCACACCCGCATTATCGAGGCGGTACCAATTTGGTTTTTCCTTCCGTTCCGGCACCCAAGTCCCCCCCACATATTTCCGTTTTTCGATCCAAACAATTCTATCATACTCCCGGACAAACCACAAGCAAAGCTGTCTCCTCCCTTTTCTTTTCCCTTTTTCTGTGATATGATACTCTCACAACTTAAAAACCGTTCGTCTTGTTGGGCCGCGGCAGGGCCCACAGGATTTCAGCATTAAAAGGAGGCCCTATGGCATTGATCTCCCCGTTGTTCTCTGCTTCTTCCGTCCGACAGGCCCGGGACCGAGCTGCGGAGAAGCGTCGGCTTGCCCCGATGATGCGGGCCCTGAAGGCAATCCATTCCGCCGCCTCTCCCGAGTCGATGGACCCAGAGGATTTAGCGCGTCAGCGGGCAGGGCAGGAGCTGCTGGGCCGCCTGGTCTCTCCCATGCTTGGCATGGAGTGGTTCCCCTTTGACCTGAACGGCATGAACGCGGCCTGGGTCCGTCCCGACCGCCCCCACGACCGGCACTGGGTGGTCCTCTACTGCCACGGGGGTGGCTACACCAGCGGCAGTCTGGGCTACTCCAGGCCACTTGCCTCCAAGCTGTCCCACTGCACCGGCTGGGATACTCTGTGCTTTGAGTATCGCCTGGCCCCGGAGCACCCTTTTCCGGCGGCGGTAGACGACGCCATGGCCGCCTGGGACTATTTGATGTACCAGGGTTATGGGGCTCGGGACGTTGTGGTGGTGGGGGACTCTGCCGGTGGAAACCTGGCTTTGGTTCTGTGCCACCGACTGAAGGCGTCCGGGCGCAGTCTGCCCGCCCGCCTGGTTCTGCTGTCCCCCTGGACCGACATGACTGCCAGCGGAAAATCCTATACCGAGCGTGCCCCGCTGGATCCCACCCTGACTCTGGACTATATTAAGGCGGTCCGCGGCGTCTACGCTGGGGGACAGGATCTCTCCTCTCCTCTGCTATCCCCTCTGTTTGGCCCCTTCTCGGGTTTTCCTCCCACCCTGATTCAGGTGGGGAGCAATGAGATTTTACTGTCTGACTCCATCCGCCTACGGGATCGGATGCGCGCGGCCCAGGTTCCTTGCCGGTTTGAGGTATGGAATGACATGTGGCATGTGTTCCAGATGTACCCCTTTCCCAGAGCCGCACAGGCCGTCGAGCACATTGGAAAATTTCTGCTGGAACAGCCCTGACTCAGACCTTGCAAACGCGAGCGGTCCATTCTCAATGAGAATGGACCGCTCATTGCGTAATCCGTTCATTTCTGATTGGTCTACTTTCTGTTTCCCATTCTGATCTGAAGAAGAATGCCGGCGATCAAACCAATGATAACCACAGACGCGTTCAGAAAGGCTCCGGCCATCGTCGGCCTGTCCGGGCGCATGACATGGATGACATACTCCGAAATCAGTCCAAGTTCAGCCGAGATCAAAACAACGTGCCCAATCCAGTTCTTCTTCCCACGAATTGCAGCCACTGCAATACAATAAATTGGAAGATAGATCTGAACAATTACTATGACGTCAATATAATGCAGCAAATAGAACACGCACAGCACAGCGGCGTATGGAATGGTGGCAAGAATCAGGTGCTTCACTCGAGCGCCCATAAAATCATTCCTTTTCCAGTAATCCTCTCTGGATCAGCACGGCTCGTTTTCCCACTCCGCGTCCCGGCGCAGCGGCAGGCTTGAGAAAATTTGGCTGACCGCGCTCTCATAAGCCGCCGAATTCTCCGCCTTTCGGATCTGCTTCACGGGCTTCTCCACCCCCTCAAACAGACGGCTGAGATAGCTCCAGACCTCCTTCATATGGAAAACGGTGTTGCGCTGACTGCCAAAGGCCTCCAGATAGCTGTGGTACAGCTCGTCATGAAATGCCCGCAGTTCCTCTCTCTGTGGCTCCGCCCCCACCTTGACCTGCCGGATCAGAGCCGGGTTGGCCAGCAGGCCCTGACCGATCATCACCCGCTTCACCGCCGGAAACCGGGCCTGAAACCGGGCGCAGCCCTGGGTTGTGACCAGTCCGCCGTTGTAGCACAGGGCGCCCGGATACTGCGTCTGCGTCGCTTCAAACGCCTCCAGGCGCACCGGCTCCCGATAAAAATCCTGCCGCACCCGCGGGTGGATGATCAGCAAGGAAATGGGATACTGCTGGAACACCTCCAGCAGCCGTGGAAATTCCTCGGGGTGGTTCATCCCAAGTCTGGTTTTAATGGAGACGGCCCCTTCCACGCGGGAAAATATCCCATCCAGAACGCGGTCCAGTTCCTCCGGATTCGCCAGCAGGCCGGCCCCCTTCCCCTTGGCAGTGACGGTACCAGAGGGACAGCCCAGATTCAGATTGACCTCGTCATAGCCCATGGCATACAGCTCACGGGCAGCCCAGAGAAAGTCCTCCGCGTTCCGGGTCAGCAGCTGAGGAACGGCCCGAAACCCTTGATTGTACTCCGGCGCTGTATTGCGCAGGTCACGGGGTGTAAAGACATGATCCTGCGTCGGGGTGAGGAAGGGCATGTAGTATTTGTCCACACCAGGAAAATGCTGGTGATGGACGGTGCGGTAGATGGCACCGGTAACCCCCTCCATAGGGGCAAAATAGTATTCCACAAAGGATGTTCCTTTCCGGAGCGGATTTTTCTCAAGCGCCATGCAGCAGGCGGCTCAGTCTGGGAAACAGGGTAACGGACAGTCTGCCCAATGCGTGGTCATAGAGAAGGAACAGCAGGTTCCCCATCAGCAGCAGAAGCCCGTTTTCCAGCCGCCCGCCCAGTTCCAGGCTATCCAAGCCCAAGACAAGCAGCAGGGCGGAATAGATCAGCAGGACAGCCCCATTGAACAGCGCCGCCTTGGCCAGCCACCGCACAGTCCGGAGGCGGCGGTCCAGAGCCGGTTTCACCGCCGAATACCAGCCAAACAGTCCCAAAAACAAAGTGGACATCTCCAGATCAGGGACGAGCAGCAAGGCCAACAGGCCCACCGCCCCCCAGAAAGCCAGGGCGTACCGAACACCATATTCCTGCCGGAGAAACAACGCCACCGCCCCGATCAGCATGGGACACGCGTAAACCAATACCCCAAACGCACTGCCCAGTGCCATGAGCACCACGGACAAAGCGGCCAGCACGCCGCACACCGCCATGGGCCGGGAGGCATGTCTCATCCGTTCAGCCCCGGTGCTCGTCCACATAGGCGCTGGCGGCCAGCCCGGCCACCGCCCCATCGCCCACCGCGGTGGCAAGCTGACGCACGTGCTTCACCCGGCAGTCCCCGGCAGCGAACACGCCAGGCAGGCTGGTGGCGCAGTCCTCTCCTGCCAGAAAATAGCCGCGGTCGTCGGTCATCACCAGGTTGGCAAATACCTCGTTTCGGGGCTCCTGCCCCACAGCCACAAACAGACCGTCCACGGCCAGCCCACGGGCCTGTCCCAACTTCAGGTCCATGACCCGAATTCCGGTCAGCCCTTCCTCGCCGCGCAAGAGCTCGTCCACACGGTGGCTGAGCAGAAGTTCTACATTGCCCCGCTCCCGCAGTTGCTCCAGCAGGCGGCTCTCTCCCCGGAACAGATCCCTGCGGTGGATCACCGTAACCTTGGAGCAGCGGGCAGACAAAAACAGTGCCTCCTGCAGCGCCGTGTCACCACCCCCCACCACCGCCACCGGGCGATTCTGATAAAATGCACCGTCACACACGGCGCAATAAGAGATTCCCGCGCCAATCAGCGTGTCCTCCCCCGCCAGACCCAGCTTCCGATGCGTGACCCCGGTGGCCAGTACCAGCGCCGTGCCGGTGTACCGCCCCTTCTCTGTAGTCAGCTCGACCCGTCCGCCCTGGGTGCGAAGAAAGGAAACTGTCTCCTGCCGAACGTGAGCTCCCTGGTTCAGCACCTGCCGGGTCAGGCTCTCGGCAAACTGGCTGCCGCTTACCCCAGGCAGCCCGGGATAGTTGTCCACCATGGGGGCGAAGTTGATCTGGCCCCCGGGGGTCTCCCCCTCCAGCACCAGCACATCCTTGCCAGCCCGGGCGGCATACAGCCCGGCGGTCAGCCCGGCGGGCCCGCCGCCCACTACGATAACGTCATACATTCGCTGCACCTCGTCTCATTTCATCTGATCAGCCACTCCGGCGGCTCCGGCGCGTCGATCGATCCGCCAGACCCAGCTTCGCGCGTCATTTCGTCCTTATTGCACCCACAATTGTACCCACATTCGGAGCATGAACGCGGCTTTCGCAGCCTGCCAGAATTGAATTGCTTTCCTCTGTTGGAAACGAAAAACAGCCCCGGGACGCGGGGCTGTTTTCATTATACTTCTTGTGTGTGAAAAACACAACGACCGAGACATTCCGGCTCTTAGCCCACACCAGCGGAGCAGCTGTCCTGAATAAACTGCCGGATGGCGCCCAGACCAACTACCTTGATCGGGTCTGTTCCGTCGTCAGCCACCAAAGTAGGGGCCTGCCGGACGCCATAGCGGGTGGTCAGGTCCGGGTTCTCCTCCGCCAGCACCTTCCGCCAGGGGATTCCGGCCCGCTGGAGCTGTTCCTCCGCCTGCCTGCAGTTGGGACAGGTGCGGGTGGCAAAGAGCATCAGGTCGCCAGAGGAAACTCCCTTGACCCCGCTTTCTCCGACGGCCGCCTGGCTGTCGGTAATCGCAACTTGGCTGCCGGCTCTCCCTGCCCGATGCAGGGTGGAATGGCCAAGGTCATACACCTTCCGATCTTGAAACTCCTGGGTTTTGCCGTCGTTCCAGTTCTTCACCGGGCGGTAATAGCCGGTGATCCGGCTGTACACTTCGGTCTCCTTTCCACAGTGGGGGCAAGTGTGCTGCTCGCCGACCAGATAACCGTGGTCGCTGCACACCGAATAGGTAGGCGACATGGTGTAATAGGGCAGCTTATAGTTCTCTGCAATCTTCCGCACTAGATTGGCCGCTGCCTTCCAGTCGGGCAGCTTTTCCCCCAGGAACGCGTGGAACACGGTGCCGGAGGTGTACAACGTCTGGAGCTCGTCCTGCACGTCCAGGGCCGAGAAAATATCCTCAGTATAGCCCACAGGCAGGTGGGAGGAGTTGGTGTAGTACGGGGTCCCGTTCTCATTTGCGGTGATAATATTGGGGAACTCCTGCTTATCATGTTTAGCAAACCGATAGGTGGTAGACTCTGCGGGGGTGGCCTCCAGATTGTACAGGTCGCCGTAGCGCTCCTGATAGTCGCTCAGGCGCTCGCGCATATGGTTTAGCACATCCTTGGCAAAGCGCTGGGTTTTTTCCTGGGTCAGATCGGCCCGAAGCCAGCCGGCATTTAGACCTACCTCGTTCATCCCAATAAGACCGATGGTCGAAAAGTGGTTGGCAAAGGTGCCCAAATAGCGTCGGGTATAGGGGTACAGGCCCGCCTCCAGCAGCTTGGTAATCACCGTTCGCTTGGTCCTCAGGGACCGGGCGGAGATGTCCATCAGCTTGTCCAGCCGCTGATAAAAGTCGGTCTCATCCTCAGCCAGATAGGCGATGCGGGGCAGATTGATGGTCACCACACCCACGCTTCCGGTGGATTCGCCTGAGCCGAAGAAGCCGCCGGACTTCTTCCGCAATTCTCTTAGATCCAAGCGCAGGCGGCAGCACATGGACCGCACATCGGAGGGCTCCATGTCGGAGTTAATGTAATTGGAAAAGTAGGGGGTGCCGTATTTGGCAGTCATCTCAAAGAGCAGCTTGTTGTTCTCCGTCTCCGACCAGTCAAAGTCCCGGGTAATCGAGTAAGTAGGAATGGGATATTGGAAGCCGCGGCCGTTGGC
>JAYFPV010000451.1:0-8015 GCA_034927465.1 Lawsonibacter sp. | reverse complement strand
CCCGGAGACTCTGGCCCCGGTGGAATATTACTGCAAGATGCCGAATGATATTGCCGAGCGGGACGTGATCATTCTGGACCCCATGCTGGCTACCGGCGGTTCTGCCTCTGCCGCGATTACCTTTTTGAAGGGATACGGCTGCAAGCATATCAAGCTGATGAACATTTTGGCTGCCCCCGTTGGAATTGAGGCGGTTCGGAAGGCCCACCCAGACGTGGAGATCTATGTGGCCGCGGTGGACAGCCATCTGAATGACCACGGCTACATTGTTCCCGGACTGGGCGATGCGGGTGATCGGATTTTCGGCACAAAGTGATGAACTGCCGGACCATTCTCTTCGTTTTGCCCTTGTAAATCAAATCAGGACGCGCCCCGGAAGCAAACTGTTTCCGGGGCGCGTTTGTGTATATGGGGAGTGCGGCAGAGTATACCGGACAATGTGGGGATGCCGGCGAAAGCTACGGAGCTGCCTGCTCCAGCATGTTCAGCAACAAGGCTTCATTTTCACAAGCGGACTTGGTCAAAAGAGCGGATTTCTGTCGAAGGCGGGCGAGAATGTCGTCATAGGAGTCCATCAGTCGGTCAGCCCGGCGGATCGCTTCGGCTCCGTCGAAATCCATTACGTGTCCGGCAGAGGGAAGATCCAGCTCCTGAAGATAGCTGGCAACCTTGGGATCATAGACCAGCCCCATGGAGGGTACCGCCATTCGGGCGGCAAAAATTAAGGTGTGAAGGCGCATGGCCAGACACAGCCTGGCTTGTCCCAGTACAGCCATAAGTTCCCGGGGGGTGCAGGAAATGTCCAGCAGGAAGGACGGCTCCTCCATGTGGCTTTGTACCTGCTGGGCGGTGGCTCGGTCCCGGTTTGGCTGCATAAGTAAAAACAAGACCTCCATCCCGTGATGTCGGCGCAAATGATCACACAGATGGGCGAGTTCACGGCAAAAGACTTCGGTGTCGGGCCAGTCCCGAACAGATACCGCCACAAAGGAGGTGTCAGGGAGCAAACCGGCCTGGGAGAGCAGCTGTGTGCCGCGCTCAGCCGGGGCGGGGGAGAGGTGGAATACCGGATCGGCGGTAACATGGAGGTCCTGGCGGGCAACCCCCATATCGGCCAGCTCCTGGGCGGAGCTGTGATCCCGGAGGGTGACCAGTGTGGCCCGTTCTACCACTTGCTTTACACGGCGGCGGTTGCTTGCCCTGCGGACGGGGCCAATTCCGTTGGCGTACAGCATCACCGGTTTCCCCAGCCACTCGGCACAACGGATCACGGACAGGTAGTACAGCAGGGAGCGGGTGGAGGTGGTGTCCTGAAGCAGACTTCCGCCTCCAGACAGCAGGGCATCGCTGTGGCGCAGAGCAGAGAATACCTTCCACACCCGAAACCGCGGAATCGCGTCCATTCCATATTGAGTGCGGGTCAGTTCTGGGTCGTTGGATAAAACCGTTACGGCGATGTCGTCACTGGCCTCGTGGATTGCCTGCTGAATGGACTCCAAAATGGCGTCATCTCCGGCATTGGAAAAGCCGTAGTAGCCGCTCATTACCACCCGGTGCCTGCGGCGGCTAACCTGAGCATAGACGGCCAGACAGTCGTCGGTCATGCGGTGGACAGAGTAGCGTTCCTGCACCACTCTGCGGCTGTATTCAACCATTTTCAGTTTCTGATCCGGGGTGAGAGACAAAGCGGCCAGACAGTCGGCAAGCAGATGTTCCTCGGTGGACACGGGGTCGGTGCGGCAGCAGAAGTTGGTGTCCACCGCTTTGTTCAGCAACTCGGGGGTAAACAGGCCGGTGTGTCCCTGAGCGCCGGAGAGAATAACCGGTTTGCCGGCGGCCATGGCCTCCAGCGCTGCGCGGGATACGCCCACGAACAGATCGCAGGCGGCCAAAAGAGCCGCAACATCGGTGCGGGGACCGGTGAGAACCAAACAGTCACGGCCCATGGAGCGGTTGACTTCTGCGGCACGGGAGCGCAGCGTCTCATAGGCGTCCCCGCCCCCTACAATGAGAATTCGAACGCCGGGGATATCCCGGTTCAGATTGGGGGCGATTTCCACAAGCTGGCGGGCGGTCCGGACGGTTTCCTGGTCCAGGCGGCTGACATGGGCCACCACGGGGGCGGTTCCCAGCTGAAATTCCTGCCGAACGGCCGCCCCGGAAACGGCGGGAGAAAACTTGTCCGTGTCGATTCCATTGATGGTCAGAGTAATCTGCTGAGGCGGAATGTTGTACTGCTGAATCAAATAATCCCGGATGTCTTCCGATACGGCAAGAGTCCGGCTGCCCCAATTGGACAGCAGCCGCAGCGCCCCGCTGACTTGGTATACTCCGTGACAGGAGGTGACAAGAGGGAAGCCCATAGACTTCTGAAGACGGCCACACAAAAAGGCGGGAATTCGCGCGTGGGCGTGGACAATGTCGGGGTGCTCCTGCCGGATGACATCCCGCAAAATGGCCTTGGCCCGTCTCATGTCGGTCAGAGAACGCCGGTGCATGGGAGCACGGTAGTGGCGGATGCCGGCGGCAGTAATTTCAGGGACATAGACGCCGCCATTGGAAACGATAACAACCTCGTGCCCGCGATCGTGCAGTTCCTTGGACAGCTCAACAATATGAGTTTCCGCCCCACCAATATCCAGGCCCATAGTGGCCATTAAGATCTTCATGCCAGCGGCTCCTTTCGCGGTCTACTGAATGACGGTCACGATGCCGGTAAACTGGGCGTACTTGGTATAAAAGTTCCGAGAAGAGTTGACCCCCAGGTCATACACGCGATTGAGCAGGTATCGTCCGTCCCGGATGAGACCCGAGCCTTCTACCGTAAGCAGCAGGTTTACTCCATCTTCCACCGGAACCGTGTCCACGGTGCCGTCGGCAAATTCCGCCAGCTTGCCGCTGGGCAGGACTTCGACCGCTGTGATCTTGCCCAGGGTGCCTCCGCTGCTCCGGTCCTGGTCATACATCAAGTCGCCCACGACAACGGCGTCGCCAACGTAATTTCTCACGCCGCTGACCAACACCTGATAGGTGATGTTGGTGTTGGTTACGCTGGTCCCGGTGTGGGTCTGGTTGCTTTTCACGTATAGGGCCACGGCCATGACCAGGACCACGGCGACAACCAGAAGGTCGATGACGCTGATTTTGCCGAACAGTCGGCCGTTGCGGTCAATGAGCTTCATTTCTGTCCCTCCCGCTCAATGGAGATAATGGGGCCGCTGGCCATATAGCCTTCGCCCCGGATATAGGCCATGGCGCCCACCCGTAATGCATAGCTGCCGCCCAGGGTGATGGCCTCATTGCTT
Organism: Lawsonibacter sp.; assembly: GCA_034927465.1. Taxonomy (GTDB): domain Bacteria; phylum Bacillota; class Clostridia; order Oscillospirales; family Oscillospiraceae; genus Lawsonibacter. Next base: position 4,710 of record JAYFPV010000451.1, on the reverse strand, counting down.
TCGGTACAGGGGGACTCTACGGTGACGAGGACGTCCTCATAGCCGGAAGCACCGGCCAAAACATACTGACGGCTGTTGTTATCCAGCTGCAGAGATTGAGCCGGGACAACCTCGGACGAAACTACGCAGCCGATTTCGTAGTTTTTGATGTTATCCACCAGCTTGTCCCCCGGCTGGATCAAAGAACTGGTGCCCGAAATCCAGCGCTGGAAGCGAACGGTGTACCGAACGGTGGAGGTGGTGGCGGACTCGCCCACGGGGGAGTCCGCGGGCTTTAGCGCGGTCCAAAGCAGAAACGCGCCCACCGCCAGAGCCAGAACCAGGACGATGCTGTCAAACAGGTTCAGCCGCAGGCGAAACTTTGGTGTATGTTGTTCCATTTAGTGTGCTCCTTTCAGGACATCCAAATAAATCTGTTCCGTGTTGCGGGCAAAGACCGGTCCGGTAAACCGGAGCTGGAACCGCTCCTTGGCCCGGCGCTGCATGGAAGAAACGGTATCCGGCTCATTCATCAGACGGGCCATACAGGCGCAGAGCGCCTGGCTGTTTTGGCTGGGAAACACAAGGCCGTTGGACCCGTCTTCAATCACAAAGGGGTTGCCGCCATAGTCGCTGACAATGGAAGGCAGGCCCAGACTCATCCCCTCCAGCAAAGCCATGCTGGTGGCCTCTGTTCCATAGGAGGCGTTGAGCTGCACATCAAGGATGCTGAGCAGGGCGGCCACGTCAGACCGGAAGCCAAGCATCTGGACCACGTCGCCAACCCCCATTTCCACCACGGCCCGGGCGACATCTGTCTCAAAGTCCCCAGTGCCGGCGATGAGGATTCGAAAGCTGTGGTAGCCCTTCTCCTTGAGGAGTTTGGCGGCATGGACCAGGTACAGATGGCCCTTATAATCCTCAATGCGGGCCAGAATGCCGAACACGAAGATGTCGGGGGCAAGACCAAGTTCCGCACGCAGAGCGGCTTGTTCCGTGGGAGAAGTTCTTTCCACCGGGGCTACCCCATTCATCACGACTGTGATTTTCTTCGGGGAGATGCCTCCCTCGGTCAGATTGTCCCGGGTGGCGGGGCTGACAGCGATGATATGGTCGGCGTAGTGCTCGTTGAGCAGCTTGTTTACCCACCGGCCGGGGGGATGCTTCAGCTTGGCTGGAACGGGGAAGGCGGAGTGCCGGCTGTACACCACGGGTACCCGGCACCGTCTGGCGGCAATGCGTCCGGACAGTGAGCCGTGGGTGTGGACCAGATCCGGCTTCACCCGGCGGATGAGCGCTTTCAGGGCAGCCACGTCATCCTTGTGGTAGGAGCGGTCGTCCATGCCCTCTACCTCATAAACAGGGACGCCGACTTCCTCCAGGGAAGGCTTCAGCAGACTGCCCCTTGGGATGGCGACCAGAGGTTCAAACTTGTCCCGGTCAGCATAGCGCAGGTAGTTCAGAATGACCCGGCCTGCGCCGCCAATGTTGGTATCGCTGATGATATTTAACACGCGGATCAAACCAGAAGGCCTCCTTCCGGCAGCTCGCTGCGCCGGGCAGACAGGCTGCCTAGAGCCAGATAAGCCCAGAACAAAAACATGACCCGGTAATTGTAGAAGGAATAATCGGTCATGGCCTGGACCAGAAAGCCAAGGACCCCGGCGGTGAAGGCAATTTGGAGCAGGCGGCTGGTCCAATCCCGCTCACGGTTCAGGGTGGAGCACGTCATCCGAAAGTAGACAAACAGCAGAAGAAGAAAGACAACCAAGGCGGAGATACCGGCGTCACAAACCGTTTGCAGAAACAGGTTATGGGCGTGGGGGGCCACAATGGCGTTGTAGCTGTAAGCGGGATAAACCATGTTAAAGGCCGCGTCGCCCGGCCCGATGCCGCACAGCCAGTAATCCTTCAGCATGGCCAATGTGCCCATCCAGATATACACACGGTAAGAGGTGGAGTTGTCAGTCAAATTTCCGATGCTGGTAAACCGGGAGATCACCGTATCCGGCAAGACGAAGTACAATGCCACCAGGGCGAAGGGGGCCAGAAGGATGAGGCGGGGATTGAGGAGGATGACAAACACCGCCCCGGCGAAGAGCAGGCCAAGCCATGCTCCGCGGGAGAAGGTAAGAATCATACATACAAACATGACCCCGCAGCAGCAGAGGTAAAAGACGCGGCTTCCCCAGCTTTTGGCAGAAAGCAGTTTGGCCCCTCCGAGAGGAATGGCCAGAATCAAGTATTGACCGAGCATATTCGGATTTTCAAGTGTGGAGGGGACCCGGAATTGGATGGAAGAGAACATGTCGCTGTCCACCCAGGCAGCTGACTGGTAGCCCCAGCGGAAGAGATACTGAAGAATGCCATAAAAGGCGACGGCGGTGGCAACCAAAACCATAAGAAAGATGAGAGCGTCCAGCTGCCGGCGGCCGGTGACCGCGTTGCCCAGCACCAGAGTGAAGAGAATGAAACCGACCGAAAGTAACCCCGGCTTCAGACTGCCAGCCAGATTGACGGAAAACACGGTGCCGGCCAGATACACAGCGGCGTACAGAATGACATAGCGGTGGATGGGGGACCAGGCAAGCGGACGACCCGGATCACGCAAGAGATTCAACGCCAGAGAACCGTAGCCTACTGCCGCCAGGCCCAGCACTGCCATAGTCGGAATGACCGGGGCCAGAACCACGGGGAGAGCACACCATACAAAACTTTGAAGGAAGATGCTTCCCGCAAAAAGCTTGTCCAGCCGAAGCGCTTGATACAGCCGGCACAGCGCACCCCGAATCAGAGTCCATAACCGAAAGAAGATACTGCTCTCCGAAGCCGATCGGCCCAGCCCAGCCGGGTGAAGAAACCACTGAATGATGCCGCTGTTCTGCCACTGACGGCCAAACCACAAGCAGATGGCCATCAGGGCACGCCACACTGCGCTGCCGTCCAACACGTTTTTTACTTGTTCCATGGATCAACCTCGATTTCGGAATTTGATAAGAGAGAGGCTTAGTTTGGCCTCCTGTATGCCAAGCACCAGGGTCAAAAGAGCATAAACGGCCAATCCGAAGAGTGCGCACAGTCCCAGAGAGACCAGTTCCCCCAGCTTGCCGGCCGGAAGTACCCCAGATAACAGGAAGAGCATCTGATTGGCACAAAGGGCCATGACCAGGGCGGCAAAGAACATTTTAACCACATCTGCAGACATGCCTCGATCCAAAAGCCCTTCCCCCTTCTGCTGCATGGGGAAAAGCAGGAGCAGGGCGTACAGGGTGGAGGACACTGCGGAGGAAAAGGCCAAACCGGCCACGCCAAAGGGCTTGGTGAGTACCATGCAGAGGATCACATTGCCCCCGATGGAGATTGCTCCGGCCACCAGAGGGGTGCGGCCGTCCTGACGGGCAAAATAGGCCCGGCTGAGGATGTTCTGAACGGCATAGCCGGCCATTCCAAGTGTCATCCAGACCAAGGCGGTTGACGTGATGTCCACCGCAAAGCCGTCAAACGCTCCTCCGCCGTAAACAAAGGAAATCAGGGGGCGGGCCACCACAATCAGCCCGGCTGACATGGGGAGGACAAAGAACAGGCAGCTGTGAATGGTCTGACGGATGGTATTCCGAAATTCGTCTTGTTCCCCGCCAGCAGTCAGTTGGGAGAGTCGGGGGAAAATGACGTTGGTGACCGACAAAATAAAGGTGCCGGCAATGACCAGATATAAATTAGTGGAGTATTCCATGGCGGATACTCCGGCCCCCTCGTACAGGCGGGATCCGAACCGTGAGTTAATGACCAGATTGATGGGCTGGACCCACGTGGACACCATCACCGGGCCCATGAGGGCGAAGACTTTTTTCATTCCATCGGACCGAAGCTGCAGTACAGGCCGGTAGCGGTAGTTCAGCCGTCTGAGCGAAGGAATCTGGATCAGCCCCTGAAGCAGCCAGCCGGCCAGATAGGCTCCGGCCAGGCCGTAGATGCCAAAGGAGGAATTCAGACCGATAAAATAGGCGATGACCACCAGGTTGGAGACCGCCGACATGAGAGCGGGGGCGGTAAAGCGGTCCTGGGCCTGGAGCACGCCCACCAGGGAGAAGGCGATACCGGAAAACAGGACCGTGGGAAACATCACCCGGGTCAGGGAGACGGCCAAAGCGGTGGTCTGGGGAACTTCATAGTCGGCGAACAGGGCGACCAGAGGCTGGGGAACCACCATCCCCAGCACCGTGAGGCCAGCGGTGAGCAGGGCGATGACGGTGATGAAATTGCCCGCGAAGCGGAAGGCCTCCTGTTTGCCGTGCTTTTTCAGGGTTTCGCTGAACACCGGGATAAAGCAGGCGGCGATGGCCGAGGCGAACACCGCGTCAAAAAACACTCTCGGGATGCGGCTGGCGGTGAAAAAAGCGTTGGCCGCCGGTCCGGTGCTGTAGTGGATGGCCAGCAGCCGATCCCGGTAAAGGCCCAGCACCTTGCCCAGCAGGGTGACGACCATGACCATGCTGATGGTTTTTGTGGCGTTGTTTTGGGGTTGTTCCACGGCCTCGCCTCCTTACAGCGGAATCTGCGGCGGCAGGGGGAAGGGTATGCCGCAATCGCTCTATTGTACACCAAGAATACCCTTTTTTCAACTGTTCCAATCCGGCGTTTACAGCTTGTTCACACTTGGCCCCCCGCCACGGGACTTCCAGGGTTTTCCTCCTTTCTTTGTCTCTTTTTATCGTTGAAACCCCATCGGCG
>JAYFPV010000060.1:0-3892 GCA_034927465.1 Lawsonibacter sp. | reverse complement strand
ATATGGCCGGCATTATGGGCCCCAAGGATGCCTATGATCTGGTGTCCGCCATTAAGAATGCCGTGCCCGAACTGCCCGTGGTCATCCATACTCACTGCACCACGGGGCTGGCCTTTATGACCTGCCTGAAGAGCGTGGAGGCCGGCGCCGATGTGCTGGACACCGCCATTTCTTCCATGTCCGGCGGCACCGCTCAGCCCGCCACGGAAACTCTGGCCTATGCCATGCGCCAGTTGGGATATGAGGTGACTCTGAACGACAAGGTGCTGATCGAAATGGCCGACTTCTTCAAGCACGTTCGGGCCGATTTTCTGGCTGACGGCACGCTGGATCCCCTCTCCATGGCTACCGACACGCAGTGCCTGAACTACCAGATCCCGGGCGGCATGCTGTCCAACCTGATTTCTCAGCTGAAAATGATGAACGCCATGGACAAGATGGACGAGACGCTGGCCGAAACCCCCAAGGTCCGTGCCGACCTGGGGTATCCTCCGCTGGTTACCCCCACCAGCCAGATGGTGGGCTCTCAGGCTGTGCAGAACGTGCTGGCCGGCGAGCGCTATAAGGTAGTAGGCAAGGAGATCAAAGCGTACTGCCGCGGTGAATATGGTCGTACACCTGCCCCCATTGACCCCGCCATCCAGAAGAGAATTCTGGGCGACACGCCCCTGGTCGAGGGCCGCTTTGCCGACTCTCTGGAGCCTGAGTTTGAGAAGACCAAGAAGGAGCTTGGCGCCACAGCCAAGAGCGACGAGGACGTGCTGTCCTACATTGCTTTCCCCCAGGTTGCGATGGCCTTCTTTAAGGATCGCGAGGCCGGATTCCCCAAGAAGGAAGAGTCCAAGAAGGCCACGCCTGCCGCCCCGGCGAAGAAAGAAGAAACCGCGCCCCTTCCCGCATGGCAGGGCCACGTCTATTATTCCCGTGTACCAGCTCCTGCAGCGAACGGCTATACGGCCCGTCCCATCGAGCCCTTTGCAGCCTCTTATCAGCCGCCTCACCTGATGATGGGCGTTCAGGACAGTTGCGCCGGCACCTTTACCATTACCGTGGACGGAAGACCTTATCAGGTATCGGTTGAGAAGGCGGACGGTTCCCCTGCGTCTGCAGCGGCTGCCCCGGTAGTTGCGGCTCCCGCTGCGGCACCGATTGTTGCAGCTCCCGTTGCGACTCCCGTTGCAGCTCCCACTGCGGCCCCGGCCCCTGCTGCTGCCCCCAGCGCTGTTTCTGCCGGTGAGACCGCAGTGAAGAGCCCTATGCCAGGCAATGTATTTAAAGTGGAGTGCACGCCTGGCCAGACGGTCAGCGCTGGCGACGTGCTGGTTGTGCTGGAGGCCATGAAGATGGAAATTGAAGTCTCCGCCCCTGTGTCCGGCACGATCAAGTCTGTGTCTGCTACGGTGGGCAGCACAGTCAATACAGATGACCTGCTGGTGGTTCTGGGCTAAGCATCTTGCTTTGTCAGAAGACCGAATGGAATGATGATTGCCCGGCGGATGGAATTGTTCATCCGCCGGGCGTTTTCAGATAAAATGGAGCTTCCGCGCGCTCCTTGAAGCCTCAAATGAGAGCTGAACAAGTGGTTAAAATTTGTTTGGAAAGCGTGGGGGACTCTTGTCAATTTACGTCGGGCATGATACAATAGCCGCAAAGTATATGCTGAATTCGTTCAACAGTCAGCTGGTTCCGCCTGCATAGCGGAGGGGCTGGCCATAATTGTGTCTATCGCGCGCAGATGATGCAGGAGGAGCGTATGAAAGGAATTGTCCTGGCGGCGGGGAAAGGTACCCGCCTGTATCCGATGACGAAGCCGGTGTGCAAACCGCTTCTGCCGGTTTATGATAAACCGCTGATTTATTACCCAATTGCGATTTTGATGCAGGCCGGAATTTCTGAGATTTTGATTATCGTTCCCCCCGGAGAGACGGATACGTTTACCGCGTTATTGGGGGACGGAAGCCAATATGGGCTGAAGGTCTCCTATGCGGAGCAGCCTGTGGCCAGGGGCATTGCAGATGCACTGCTGATCGGACGGGATTTTGTGGGATATGACCGGGTTTGCTTGGTGCTGGGGGATAATATTTTTTATGCTCCCACGCTGGGTGCCACACTGAAGCGGGCAGCCGCCAATGATCGGGGCGCCACCGTGTTTGGCTACTGGGTAGAGGATCCAAGACCCTTTGGCGTGGTAGAATTTGACAAAGATGGACGCGCCATTTCCATTGAGGAAAAGCCGCGTTATCCCAAGTCCAACTATATCGTGCCGGGCCTGTATTTCTATGACCACCAGGTGATGGAAATTGCCAAAAATCTAAAGCCATCTGCCCGGGGGGAACTGGAGATTACCGATGTAAACCTGGAATATCTCGGTCGGGAGCAGCTTCGGGTGATTCCGCTGGAACGGAACTTCACCTGGTTGGACGCGGGTACCGCCGACAGTCTGTTGGAAGCCGGGCAGACCATCAAGCATATCCAGGATACCACCGGACGTTATGTGGGATGTCTGGAGGAGCTGGGCCTGTACGAGGGATGGATTACCGAAGCACAGGTTCATGCGATTGGAACGGAATTGGGGATGACCCTGTATGGGAAATACCTCCAATGTCTATCAGGACAGAGAGCTTGATTTAGAAAAGGGGCTGGAGACCAGCCCCTTTTCTAGTAAAATCTGGTTGGAGTGGAGGAAGGGCGCATGAGACGCATTCTAATGCTGGCGACCGGGGGTACGATTGCGTCAAAGGAGAGCGGACACGGTCTGAGCCCGGCCATTACTTCGAAAGAGATTTTGGGTTATGTTCCAGCGGTGGGGGAGCTGTGCCAGGTGGAAGCCATCCAACTCATGAATCTGGACAGTACCAACATCGGCCCATCCCATTGGCTGAAGATGGCAGCTGCCATCCGGGAGAATTATGAGACCTATGACGGATTTGTCCTGACCCATGGAACCGATACCATGGCGTATACGGCGGCTGCCCTGTCTTATCTGATTCAGGATTCTCCAAAGCCAATTGTGATTACCGGATCCCAGAAGTCGATCTGTCTGCATGATACAGATGCGCGGATGAATTTGTACAACAGCTTTCTGTATACCGCAGACCGGGATTCCCACGACGTCAGTTTGGTCTTTGACGGCCGGGTCATTTTAGGGACCCGGGCACGGAAGGAGCGAACCAAAAGCTATAATGCATTTTCCTGCGTGGACTATCCAGAGGTGGCCGTAATCAGGGACGGCAGACTGATCCGCTATCTGGCATCCGCCACCTATGCCTACGGGGCGGAGCCGGTGTTCTACGACAAGCTGGAGGAGCGGGTGCTACTGCTGACCCTGATTCCGGGCATGGGAGCCGAGGCCCTATGTCAGTTGAAGGACAGCTATCAGGCGGTCATTCTTCAATCGTTTGGAGTCGGTGGTCTGCCCGGCGGAAGCGGCGGAGCGTTGGCTCAGGCAATGGGGGAATGGCTGGAGGCCAGAAAAACCATTGTCATGATGACTCAGGTACCCTACGAGGGGAGCGACATGTCGGTCTATCAGGTGGGACAGCAGGTGAAAGAAAAGTACCAACTGATGGAGGCGTACAATATGACGTTAGAGGCTGCCACGGCCAAACTGATGTGGGTGCTGGGGCAGACCGACGAGCCGCAGAAAATCCGCGCATTGTTTTACCGTCCGGTTCAACATGACCTGATTCGTTAAAAAAGTATCAATCTTTTCACTGATTTTTGTGATATTTTTGTTAGAAACATAAAAAATGCAAAGATTCAGCAGAAAAATAGCGCGATAGGACAATCCTAATTTTGCGTTCTGTGGCAAAATATCAGATGAGAGCGGGGGACACAGGCGGGCTCCTGCGCTGACGTCCGGGCTGTTTTGACGGCTGCCCAGGCAGGGAAA
>JAYFPV010000094.1:0-5670 GCA_034927465.1 Lawsonibacter sp. | reverse complement strand
CCGGCTGCCGCTACTGTATGCCGTGCCCTGCCGGAGTGGATATTCCAAAAAGTTTTCAGATTTGGAACAGCATGTCCATGTATGAAAACAGGCCTCTGACCAGACGGGCCTGGAATATGATGGAGCCGGAGGCCCGGCCGGACCGCTGTGCGGCATGTGGCCACTGTGAGGAACTGTGTCCGCAGCATATCCCCATCCGGGAGCATTTGGCCCGAATGACCGGAGAAGTGGAAGCGTTTTTGACTCGGGAGTGAGAGCGATCAGACGTTTTGTCCCTGAGCTTCGTTGATTCGGCGATGCGAAAAAAGATAGGAGAGGGACCGGCGCACGTATGCGCCGGTCCCTCTCCTATGAACGGTTCAAACCAGGTCAACGCCTGACACAGCGAGGTGGCAGCACTGTTTCACCTGGCAGGCCGAGAAATAACGGTCCTCCAATGGAATCCAGAGCTGCAGAAATTGTTTCAGCAGGCCGCCCTGGATGTCTCGGGCCTGCAGTCTTTGATAGCGGACGGGCCACGGGGCCTCAGCCCAGATCCGCAGGTGGTAGGCTTTCCGCAGAGCGGGGTGGAGCGAGTAGCTCCCTTCCACGACGGTAAGCGGGCCTGGCTCTGCCACAATTTCGGGGCCAAACTCGCCCCGGCGGCATTGCCATGGTTGGAAACGGGCGGAGTCACCCCGGCATAGAGGGGCCAAAACCTCTTGCTTGAAACGTTCGTACTCCACGTTTCCACCCGGCTCTGACAAACGAGCGGGGGTTCGCTGCCCGGGGCGGAGGAAGAAATCGTCCATGTGAAGCAAGGAACAGCGGTAGATTTCGGATAAAAGAGCCCCCAGCGTGGACTTTCCGGAGGCACAGGGGCCGTCAATGGCCACGCGTACCGGAGAATGCTCCGCCATTTGCTGATCGATGGCCGCCAGCAATGGAATCAAGTTTACATAATGAGAAGAAACAATGCGGTAAGCAGGAGAATACGCGGCTCGATATGTGTTGCTGTGGCGGACTAAGGGGCAGCCTTCAGCACGGTATTGGGTTAGATAGTCGTCCACCATTTCCCGGGGAAAGGGAAGTGTGCTTACCAGATTCAGAGCGTCTGATAATCCCTGAGAATCCGGTACCGTGCTCTGGGCGGTGAGAAGAAAGAGACGATTGACGGTAGAAGGGCATAACCCAAGCCCTTTACAGGCGTCCAGATGTAAACGAAACAAATCGTTTCCAAGCGGCTCACCCAAAAGGGCGGAAGGGGTGCTGTCCACCTGAGCCCACTCTGCTTCCAGATGGGACAGAGAGGTGGGTGCATCGGGGATCAGATGACCGCCTCCCATGTAGCTTTGGTAGAGAAATTTCACGGCGTCCCGGAGTTCCATACCCGGGTGGTTGTCATAATGCTCCTTCAGGAGCTCCGCCACAGAATCCATGGCTCAAACGGTCTGGGAGATCAGTTTGGCCTTCTGGAGGGCGGCCACGACCACTGGAATGGCGACCAGCTGAAGGACAATGCCCGGAATTGCAGTGGTGAAGGCACCGGCCAGGAAGGCAGAGAAGGTAAAGCTGCTGTTGCCGGCTAGGGTCAGTAAGGCACGGACGATGCCCCACACCACCCGGCCGCACAGCATGGCTCCAATGAGAGAAGCATAGATGCCGCCCAGGTGTTTGGGCAGGTGTTGATACAGAAAGCCGGACACGAACCCATAAGTAGCCAGCTCAAAAGCCATGGAAACGGCGGTGGGAAACATGGGAGGCATCCCGATCAAAACAGAGCGCAGCAGGGGGGCAACAAAGCCCACTACGGCGCCCCACGGTCCGCCGCACAAAAAGCCGCACAGCAAAACAGGCAGGTGCATGGGCAGCAGCATGGAGCCGATCTGAGGAATGTTGCCGGTGAAGTTTGGCAGGACGTAGGCCAGGGCCAGCATCAGGGCGGCTACGACCATAGGTTTAATTTGGTGATTGGTTTTGTTCATAGAAGACTCTCCTTTATTAAACAAGTTCGCAGAAAAATACCGCGCAGGTGGTTCCGCCCTTCTGGGCAGTACATACCTTCGCGGTATTTCATTCATATCAATCCATATGCCAGAGCTTCAAATGCCGGCTTCATGCCAAGCGTTGTGAAAATTATAGCATAGCATGGGGGTCAGGTCAACCCTTTTTGGCCGTCTCAATAGTTCCCCTTGCCGCCGTTCCATTTCCACTCCCGCACCTCGGGCAGATCCTGACCGTTGGTGGTGATATACTGGCGGTGTTCCACCAGCTTATCCTTCATTTCCTGGATCAGGTAAGAGGCACTGTTGCCCAGTTGGGGCAGGCGCTTTACCGTGTCCATGACCAGGTGAAAACGGTCAATGTCGTTGCGTACCCGCATGTCGAAGGGGGTGGTGATGGTACCTTCTTCCTTATACCCTCTGACGTGGAGCTTTTTGTTGGAGCGGCGATAGGTCAGCTCGTGCACCAGCGTTGGGTAGCCGTGGAAGGCGAAGATGATGGGGGAGTTGGTGGTGAACAGGGCGTCGTAATCCTCGTCAGTGAGGCCGTGGGGGTGCTCGGTGTGGGGTTGGAGCTTCATCAGATCCACCACGTTGACCACCCGGATTTTCAGATCGGGCAGATAATGGCGCAGAATGGTGACGGCAGCCAGCGTTTCCAGCGTGGGGGTATCACCGCAGCAGGCCAGCACGGCGTCCGGCTCGTAGCCCTGATCGTTGGAGGCCCACTGCCAGATGCCGATGCCGTGGGTACAGTGCTTAATGGCCTCGTCCATGCTCAGCCACTGGGGGCGGGGTAGCTTGGAGGCAATCATCACATTGATTTGGTTGCGGCTTTGGATGCAGTGGTCGAAGCAACTGAGCAGGCAGTTGGCGTCGGGGGGGAGATACAGCCGCACCACATCCGCTTTTTTGTTGGCCACATGATCCAAAAAGCCGGGGTCCTGGTGGGTAAAGCCGTTATGATCCTGCTGCCATACGTTCGAGGCCAGCACATAGTTCAGCGAGGCGATGGACTGACGCCAGGGGAGCTGGCGGCATACCTTCAACCATTTGGCGTGCTGGGATACCATAGAGTCCACGATGCGGATAAAGGCCTCGTAGCTGTTGAGAAAGCCGTGGCGCCCGGTGAGGAGATACCCCTCCAGCCAGCCCTGACACAGATGCTCGGACAGCGCTGAGTCCATAACCCGCCCGTCTTGAGACAAATGTTCATCCGACTTAGGGTCAATCTCATCAACCCAGCGACGGCTGGAGGCCTCGAAGACCTGGGACAGACGATTGGAGGCTGTTTCATCCGGCCCGAAAATCCGGAAGTTGCGGCCCTTTAAATTTCGGGCCATCAGGTCCCTGACATAACCGCCCAAAACGACCATGTCTTCCGCCTCTACCGCGCCGGGCTGGGGCACGTTCAGGGTATACTCCCGAAAATCCGGAATGCGCAGGTCCCGCAGCAGCAGTCCGCCGTTTGCATGAGGGTTGGCTCCCATACGCCGTTCCCCCTTGGGGGCGAATTCCTGAAGCTCAGGAATCAGAGTTCCGTTTTTGTCGAAGAGTTCCTCGGGTTTATAGCTGCGCAGCCAGTGTTCCAGCTCCTGAAAACGTCCCGGCGTTCCGTCGTGAATGGGAATGGGGGCCGTGTGAGAACGAAAGCTGCCCTCCACCTGCTTGCCGTCTACCTCCTTGGGCCCGGTCCAGCCTTTTGGAGAGCGCAGGATGATCATCGGCCACCGGGGACGGGCGGCGTCGTTGGTGGCGCGGGCGTATTCCTGGATGCGCTGAATTTCACGAATCGCCCAGTCCAGGGCGGCAGCCATCTTCTGATGCATGGTTTTAGGGTCGCTGCCCTCGACAAAGCGGGGCTCCCAGCCACAACCCTTGAAAAACATTTCAATCTCTTCATGGGAGATACGGGATAAAATGGTTGGATTTGATACCTTGAACCCGTTGAGATGGAGGATGGGCAGCACGGCACCGTCGGTCATGGGGTTGAGAAATTTATTGGAGTGCCAGGCAGTGGCCAGAGGGCCTGTCTCTGCCTCACCGTCTCCCACCACACAGGCGGCGATGAGATCGGGGCTGTCCATCACGGCCCCGAACGCGTGGGCCAGAGAGTATCCCAATTCCCCGCCCTCGTTGATGGAGCCGGGCGTTTCTGGAGCGGTGTGGCAGGGAATTCCGCCGGGGAAGGAAAATTGGCGAAACAGCCGCTTCATCCCGCCGGAGTCCTGGCTGATATTTGGATAGATCTCGCTGTAGGAGCCATCCAGATAATCCTGAGCCACCACAGCATTTCCACCGTGGCCCGGGCCGCAGATGTAGATCATGTTCAATTCATACTTGACAATGACCCGATTCAGGTGGGTATAGATAAAATTTTGCCCCGGACAGGTGCCCCAATGCCCCACGATATGGTGTTTCACATGCTCGGGCTTCAAAGACTCTTTTAATAGAGGATTGTCCAGCAGATAGAGCTGGCAGGCGGACAAGTAGTTGGCAGCCCGCCACCAGGCATCAAGAGTGTGCAGCTGTTCCCGTGTGAGGGGGTCTTTTTTCGACATGCGGGCGGGTGCCTTGGCGGTGGATTTGGAATTGTTGTCGGCGACTTTTGGCATGAGATTGCCTCCTTCATCTGAGGTTTAAAAAGCAGAATACCGTTGTAAAAAACACTGAGACAACAAAGCAAGTATACTCTAAACCGCTTAAAAGTCAATGAAAAATGAAAAGTCCGGAAGAAAATGAATGGATTCAATGAACAAAGAAATATTAGTCTTAGGAATTAGGGGAAGAAGGCTGATCTAATTTCACACAGAAACTAAGGAACGACAGAATAGGGCGGATATCCTGCAAAAAGATATCCGATCTCAAAGATGAGATCGGATATCGGCAGAAAATTGTTGACTCAGCGATCTTTTTTTGCCCGATTGATGGCGGAAAGAATTGCGCGCAGAGGAGCAAGATTAATGTTGTGAGACAGACCGACACCCCAATACTTTTTGCCGCTGCGCTGGTCCTGGAGAAGAATATACGCCACGCCCTGAGAATCGGAGCCGTCGGTGATGGCATGGGAGGCGTAGTCCAGGAAGGAGAACCGGTCGATTTTCTCCCCCTTGATGGCGTTGAAAAAGGCATCAATGGGGCCGTTCCCCTCACCGGCCACGTCGAAGATGGTGTCGGTGTGCTGAATGGTGCCCTGGAAGGCCACATGGGAGTGACCTTCGGCGTCCATGGTTTCCTGGAAGGAGTGCCTGAGGAGTTTATAAGGCTCCTTGGCCTCGATATACTCCTGATGAAACAGCTCGTTGATGCGCTCGGGTGTAATTTCCTTGCCTACGGAGTCGGATTCCTGCTGGACGATGGTGCCAAATTCGGCATGCATCGCTTTGGGCAGGTCAAATCCGAAATTGTGTTCCATAATATAGGCGGAGCCGCCTTTGCCCGACTGGGAATTGATGCGGATAATGGGCTCGTATTCGCGGCCCACATCGGCAGGGTCAATCGGCAGATAGGGGATCTCCCAATAGTCGGAGTCGGACTCCTTCATGTATTGGGTGCCCTTGTTGATGGCATCCTGATGGCTGCCGGAGAAGGCGGTGAAGACAAGCTTGCCGGCATAGGGCTGGCGGTCGCCCACCGGCATTTTGGTACACCGCTCAAACATCTCTTTTACCGTGTTGATACTGGAGAA
>JAYFPV010000218.1:0-6267 GCA_034927465.1 Lawsonibacter sp. | reverse complement strand
TTCATCATGCGAAGACATTCGTCAATGGTTTCGGGTTCGATCAGATTGGAAAGGCGTTTCAGGGAGAGATAATTTTGAATTTCAGTCAGATTGAAGTTCTGCCGCTTCATTTTGATAATTGTTTGCAGATCCTGCAGTTCCCGCTCGGAAAAATTATATTGTGCGTCGTTCTTTTCTGGAACCAGCAGGCCGTTGTTGATATAATAGCGAATGGTATCCCGGGAGAGTCCTGTTCGGCTTGCCAATTCTCCGATTTTCATGCGCATTCCCTTTCTTCTCTTAAACAACAGCGGTGATACAGAACAAGAGCAAGTAAGCAGGCAAGGAGGCCGCCGATGAGTTTGGAAATTAATACAGGAAAGGCCAACGCCGGCGCTTGTTGCGATGTGAAGGCCAGATGGTCGCCAAAAACGCAGCTGGCTAAACCCCAGAATGCCAAATTGAGCATGATTCCTTTGCGATCCATGTCAGAAAGCAGTGGGCGACTGGCGAGAATATTCAAGGTACTGAGTATCAATCCTTTTACAGAGGCTTCATTGATACAAAGCCGATTTCCAATTTTCTGAAACTGATTTTTGAAAACGTACTGTATAATTGCCATCAGAGGATATGCTCCGGAGAGGAAAATGGCAATGCCGCCGACAATCGGATAAATATGGGACAGCGGCTCCAGCCCGCTTAACAGGGTTATCCCAGTCAATTCCTGCACGGCGGCCATGGCCAGAGCAACCATAGACAACGCCGTCATGAATTTCCCAAAAGAGACCATAATCGTAACAATCACGCGTTCCGCATAAAGCAACAAAAAGCAAAGGAACACCGATAGGATCATCAGCGGAATCGTGTTCAGCAGGATGATACCAAGCTGAAACCCGGCGACAACAGCCCCAACAATGCAGGACAGGGGCATTATGATTATACTGCAAGCAATTCCATATGCCGCATATTTTTTTTGCTCCGGCGCAACCGCAGACATGGAAAGACCCACGGTGTACATTACCGTCGTTCCCATTTCCGCAGATACCACGTAACCGTTATACAGACCGACCTGCGGATCCTGAGCCAGCTGAATTGCCAGAGCGGCGCCGCCGGAATCATTTGCAAAAAAGAGACCTGCCAATACGGAAGGATCCAAACCAGTCATGCGGCATAGCGGGGCAATGATGGGGATCAGCAGGTTCGCGCAAACCGGAGCAATGGCCAGGTAGCCGGACATGCACAAAAGAAGGGTTCCGGCGGCACAAATTCCTTTGGTAAATTCTTCCGAAAGGTGAAACCTGCCTCCCAAAATGAAGTCCGCGGCACCCAAAGACAAACAAACTGAAATTATGGCCTGAATGATATGATGTGCAATCATTGCGTTTCCCTTACTTAATAATAGAAATGCGCGGCGATTCTTCACGCTAATACAATAATTGAATAATATACTATACTGCGTTGGGTCAATGTCAAGTGAATTTTTAACCGGTATTTTGAAAAAAGTGAAGTTGACTCCACTTTTTCGACCATATAGGCCAATAAACTATAGTTGACATGGATTTCGCTCAATAAACTATAGTTACATTACATCAAGCAAATTCCCGGCGAATGAAACGCGCATCTTTTCAGTGACGTAAAGATTAAAAAGGGAGGCATTATGATGTTTATTTTGAATGGGATCTTAGCATTCACAAACTGGGTATGGGGAATACCAATGCTGATTTGGCTGGTCGGAGGCGGAATTATTCTGACTGTTCGTCTGGGCTTTATCCAGTTTACAAAGCTTGGCTTCATCCTGAAGCACACGATTGGAAAGTCCTTTTCCGGAAAAGGGGACAAGGGCATGATCAGCGGCTTTAAAGCCGTAACCGGTGCGCTTGCTTCTACCTTAGGTGCAGGCAACATCGTGGGAACCGCAATGGCAATTGCATATGGCGGTCCCGGCGGTGTATTTTGGCTCTGGCTGACCGGTCTGGTGGCCTGTGCAATTAAATACAGCGAAGTTACGCTGGCCATGAAATACCGGCACAAAGATAAAAACGGGAACTGGGAGGGCGGCCCCCAGTATTACCTTGGGAAATGCACCGGTCAAAAATGGCTGGGTGTGGCTTACGCCATCAGCTGTGCCTTCTGCCTGTTCCTGGCGGCCTCCGCACAAGTGGGCGCCGGTGTTGACAATATGGTTGCGCTGGGTGCACCCCGCACCATTACCACCGCAATTGAAATTGTGATCATTGCCTTAATCGTACTTGGCGGCTTAAAGCG
Organism: Lawsonibacter sp.; assembly: GCA_034927465.1. Classification (GTDB taxonomy): domain Bacteria; phylum Bacillota; class Clostridia; order Oscillospirales; family Oscillospiraceae; genus Lawsonibacter. The sequence goes on along the minus strand of JAYFPV010000218.1, from coordinate 4,023 downwards.
ATTCCTGGATGTCAGTGAAAAAGTGGTTCCGCTAATGAGCGTTCTGTACATGGCCGGCGGCCTCATCGTTATTTTCATGAATATTCAGAATCTACCCGGAGCGCTGTACTCGATTTTCCGGTATGCATTCACCGGGCGTGCCGCGTTTGGCGGATTTGCCGGTGCAACCGTAACCATGTGCATTCGCTGGGGTGTTTGCCGCGGCATTTATTCCAATGATGCCGGTACCGGTTGTACGACCATTGCCCATTCCGCCACAGACGAAGCCAATCATCCAGTTCAGCAGGGCATGTGGGGCGTTTTTGAAGTCTTCTTTGATACCATCATCGTTTGTTCCATTACCTGCCTGAGCATTCTGTGCACAGGTGTCTGGGAAGTAAACGGCACAGCGGCAACCTTGACGGCGAACGCATTTTCCAACACGATGGGCAGCGTAGGTGGTTATTTGGTCACCGTAAGCCTGGTCCTGTTCACCTTTACCACCGCATGTGCTCAAGTGGAGTTCGGTTCCAGCCAACTGAAAAAGCTGCTGGGAGATCGGGCCTATTTTCCCACCAAAGTTGTCTATCTTGTTGCGCTGTTTGGGGGCGGAATCATCGGAATCAATGCGTTGATTAACTATGTGGATTTTGGCTCTTTCCTGATGATTTTCTTCAACATGATTGGCGTTTATTGGTGTCACAAGCAGGTTGTGGAGCTGACAAAGGAGTATTTCGCCGACCCCAAGAAGTGGGAAACTGAGAAGTGGCCGGAATGGGTCAAAGAAGAGCAGAACTATCTGGCACGCAAATAAATTAATATTTTGAGAGGCAGAACCCTATGAAACCGATTATAGGAATCACAGCAAACTACAGCTATGACGGTACCGGAGAATGTGCAGATGGGATTGGCACCGCGGGCCAGGAATGGCAGCTTTTGGCGGATGATTACATTGCTTCGGTCAGCCGTGCCGGCGGAATCCCTATGATTTTGCCCATTATGGATGACATGGAAGACGTCAAGGACATGTTAAAAAATGTGGACGGTGTTCTCTTCTCTGGGGGACACGATGTGCAGCCCAGCTATTTTCAAGAGCTCCCCACCGGCAAATGCGGCGGAATGGTTCCACGGCGTGATGCTCAGGAAGATTTTATGGTTAAATATCTTCTTTCCGAAACCACGAAGCCCATTCTTGGAATCTGCCGCGGAGTGCAAATTATAAATGCGTCTCTGGGTGGCTCGCTGTACCAGCACCTTCCGGACGCCGGATTCAACATACATACGCTGGTACAGTACCCCCGCAATGTAATTAGTCATCAAGTGTTGATCGAATCGGATAGTTTGCTTGCGGGTGTGGCGGGAACGCAGCGCCTGGGTGTCAACTCCTTCCATCATATGGCGGTAAAAAAAGTGGCACCTTGTCTGCGCGCGGTGGCAACTGCAGAAGACGGCGTGATTGAAGCGTTGGAGTTAAAGGATCAAGACAGCCGTTTCTTCCTGTGCGTCCAGTGGCATCCGGAAATGATGGCAAATTCCAATTCGGTACAGCAGGGTATCATTTCCACCTTTGTGGAGCATTGCAAACCATAACGTGCAGAGCATGAAGGAGAATTTATAACATGAGCCCCTTAATTGGGATTACCTGTAACTATGATTACCGCGATGCGGTTGGAATTGCTTCTGGCATGGGCATAGTGGGCCAGGACTGGAATTTTGTGGCGCAAGATTATGTCAATGCGATTGAAAAAGCAAACGGCACGCCGATTTTGATCCCTTTATATCAGAATTTCGAAGATTTAAGGCCACTTTTGGACAAGCTGGATGGTGTCCTGATCTCCGGAGGGCATGATGTCGGTCCGGAACACTACAATCAGCGGGCAAAGCACTGCGGTACCATTATCCCAATGCGCGATGCGCAGGATATCGCTATCAGCAAATATGTGGCCGACCATACGGAAAAGTCCCTGCTTGGAATTTGCCGGGGCATCCAAATCCTGAATGTTGCCCTCGGCGGAACACTGTATCAGGATGTGGAAAAGGAAGGGGGATTTGAACACCATTTCGGTGACATCTATCCCCGCAATTACCCCTGGCATTCCATCCGGTTCAGTTCAGGATCCGCGTTGGAAGCTGCATTCGGGAAGGAAGAAATCCGCGTCAATTCCTTCCACCATCAGGCAGTCTGTGCCACCGGAAGAGATGTGAAGGTCACCGCGACATCTGCAGACGGTGTCCCAGAAGGGATTGAACTGGCAAACAAACCATTTGTGGTTGGCGTCCAGTGGCATCCGGAAATGATGTTCGATTCGGAGGAGCAGATGAAACTGTTTCGGGCATTTGTGGACAGCTGCACATAATATCAGGGCAGTGTGTCCCATCATGTAGTCTGTAGTTCAAATTCTGTGCAGCTTGAACTGGCTATAAAACATGGAAACCTATTTTGCAGAGCGGAAATCCGGAGCGCGGATTTTCGCTCTGTACGTAGTACGGGAAGGAAGGGGTTATGGATACCGTTCTTCTCCGATACGACGTGAATTTCTGTGGATGCGGCAGGTGACGGGTTCGCTTCCGATACGGATTCTGCCACACTCGTGCCGAACAGAAACGACTACCGCAATGGTGTACTCCCAACCGTTGCGGTAGTCGTTTTGCTTACTCCAATTACACCGAAGCAAAGTCATGCCCCGTTTTGCTCCGCAGGTTCGTCCAGCTCTAAAAAAAGAAACAATTTGTCCATTCCATCGCCGCTGATTGCGCTCACACAGAAAATCGGCGTCGCGCCGGCCAACTCCAGCAGCTCCATCGCCTGACGACATTGCGCCTCGGTGGCGATGTCCGTCTTGGTCACGACACCGACCGCGGGCACAGGGAAGGAAGCAGCCTGCCCGGGCGAAAACATAAACCGCTCTGCCGTGGCATCCTGGATGAACAGGACCAGGTCTGTCTCAACCGACGTGACAACCAGTCCGCGCAAAAAAGAACGGTGTTCCAAATACTCGCCCGGCGTATCAATGGTGCAGTTGACCACCTCGATTGCCTGGGTTTTTTTATACACGCGATCCAAGCCGTTCAGCCGCTGACACAGCGTTGTCTTGCCCGAGGCGGTATGGCCAACCAAAATAATTTTTTTCATGTTCTGGTAATGGAGGTCGCTAAGGTGAACCCCAGCACCTCAGACAGCACACTCAGCACATTGTTCAGCGCCGATTCCACGCTGGCCACATCGCCGCTGATCACCAGCGAGCCGTTGAAGCGATCCACAAATACCACCTCCACATTCGCGGCCTTTGTGGCTACATCGGCGCCAATGATCGCGCCTTCACTGGGGGTGATCGTCAGAATCCCAAGCGCTCCAAAATTGGTTCCGATGACGCCCATTTTTTTATACAGATCCGGCTCCGGGTTGGCAATCAAATGTGCCAGTGTGACCTGTTTGCCGGGCACAAATTCCTGTATAATGCGCTGCTTTCCGATCTCTGCGCTCTCCTGCATCCGACTCATCCTCTCTTACAACAAGCTGTTGAACAGCTCCGGGCTTGGATTCGGGATGACCACCGACGAGACCAGCATGCCATCGGCGTTGGTGGTCCGTGTGCCGCAGCGGACGGCTTCTGTCACAGCGGCCACATCGCCTATCAAAATCACAAACGACTTTCCGCCGATACCCGTACCCAGCCGCACATCCAGCAGGGAGACATCTGCCGCCTTGACGGCGGTATCCGCACCGAAGATGGAGGCTGTCACACTGTAAAACTCCATCACTCCAACCGCTCCAGCCTCTTCGGGAGGGTTGGTCATCCCGATTGCGCGAATGACCTGGGGATGCACTCTGGGGATCACACATTGGTCCACCACATAACTCTGTCCAATTGCATAGCCCGCATCCAGCGAGGCCTGCACGGCGGACACTTCGCCAGAGAAAAGTAAATAGTATTTTCCAGGACAGCCGGCCTTTGCAAAGACCAGACTGACATCCGCCGCCTTAATGACCGCATCCGCTGCCTCAATTCCTTTGGCGATGCTGTTCAGCTCCAAAAATCCAAT
>JAYFPV010000297.1:0-3034 GCA_034927465.1 Lawsonibacter sp. | reverse complement strand
CGCGACCCTGGAGACCATTGATTTAATTGAGAGCACCGCTCAGGTCATTGCCGATTCCGCAGACTGTGCCATTGGGTTTGAGGCGGCCCACATGGTGCTGAGAGGGGTGCGGGGATTTCGTGAGGATTATGAGGAACACGTCCTTCATGGACGCTGTATCTGCGGACTGAGCCATCCGGTGCCCTGCGTTTCCACTTGCCCTGCCCACGTGGATGTGCCGGGCTATGTGGCCTTGATCAGGGAGGGGCGCTACGAAGAAGCGGTGCGGCTGATCCGAAAGGACAACCCGTTTCCGTCTACCTGTGCTTATGTGTGCGAACACCCCTGCGAAACCCAGTGCCGCCGGCGGATGGTGGACGATGGGGTAAACATCTGCGGCCTGAAGCGGTTTGCGGTGGACCATGCCAAACCGGTGCTGGCGCCCCAGACGGAGGAGACCACCGGGAAAACAGTTGCCGTGATCGGCGGGGGACCGGGCGGACTTACCGCTGCGTACTATCTGTCTCTTATGGGACACAAGGTGACGGTGTACGAGCAGCGGCCCAAGCTGGGCGGTATGCTGCGCTATGGGATTCCGGACTACCGCCTCCCCCAGGAAGTGCTGGATCAGGACATCGACCATATTCTGTCTGCTGGGGTCAAGGTCCATACCGGAGTTTCCATCGGAAAGGACCTGTCCATGGAGGATATCCAGAACAGTTTTGATGCGGTTTATATTGCCATCGGAGCCCACACCGACAAGAAGCTTGGCCTGGAGGGGGAAGATGCGGAAAACGTCATCAGCGCCATGGCGCTTCTGCGCGGAATCGGAGAGGGAGACGTCCCCGACTTTACCGGAAAAAGGGTGTGCATCATCGGGGGCGGAAACGTATCCATGGATGCGACCCGAACCTCTCTGCGGCTGGGGGCGGAGCATGTGACTTGTGTCTATCGCCGCCGGGTGGAGGATATGACCGCCCTGGCTGAGGAGATTGATGAGGCCATGGCCGAGGGATGTCAGATTCTTCCGCTCCAGGCTCCAGCCCGCATCGAAGTGGATGAAGCGGGGAAAGTGGCCGCGCTTTGGACCCAGTCCCAGATTGTCGGATCTTATGGGAAGGATGGAAGACCCAAGCCTGTGGACGCCCAGACACCTCAATTCCGCATTCCCTGCGATTATGTGATTGTTGCAATTGGCCAGGCCATTGAGGCACAACCGTTCGAGTCCATTGGAGTTTCCACCTACCGCGGGGCCATCCAGGCCGACCTGACCAGCGCCGTTCCCGGTGTGCACAATGTATTTGCCGGCGGTGATGCGGTTTCTGGTCCTGCCACGGTCATTCGGGCGGTGGCGGCCGGTAAGGTGGCTGCCGCCAATATCGACGGATATTTGGGTTATGACCATAAAATCCGCTGTTCCGTGGACATTCCTCCCGCCCATCTAACCAATTCCCCGCCCTGCGGCCGCGTGAATTTGAAGGACCGCCACCTTTCCGATTACAGCGGAGACTTTACTCTGCTGAAAGATGGAATGAGTCTGGAAGAGGCGAAGCAGGAGGCAAGCCGATGCCTGCGCTGTGATCACTTTGGCTACGGCATCTTTAAGGGAGGGAGAAACACGGAATGGTAACACTGACCATCGACGGCCAGACCGTCCAGGTGCCCAAGGGCACCACAATTTTGGAGGCCGCCCAGACTGCCCATATCCAGATCCCTCATCTGTGCTACCTGAAGGGCGTCAACGAGATTGCCGCCTGCCGGGTGTGCTGTGTGGAGGTGGAGGGAGAGCGCGGCATGGTGACTGCCTGCAACAACCCGGCCATGGAGGGTATGGTGGTTCACACCAACTCGCCCCGCGCACGGGCGACCCGCCGGATCAACGTGGAGCTGATCCTGTCGCAGCCTGACTGTGTGTGCGCCACCTGTGTGCGCAGCGGAAACTGCCAGCTGCAAACCATTTCCAATGACCTTGGCATTTTTGAGGTTCCATACGAGTCCCAGCTCCCACGCGGACTGCGGGGAGCCTGGACCACAACCTTCCCCCTGTATCACGACTATAATAAGTGTATCAAGTGTATGCGCTGCATTCAGATCTGCGATAAGGTTCAGTCGCTGAATGTTTGGGATGTGGCCGGAACCGGCGGGCGGACTACCGTTGACGTGTCTGGAAACCGGGTGATTAAGGATTCGGACTGCGCGCTGTGTGGGCAGTGCATTACCCACTGTCCCACCGGCGGTCTGCGGGAGCGGGACGACACCCGCAGGGCCTTTGCCGCGCTGGCCGACCCGAACAAGATCACGGTGGTTCAGGTGGCACCCGCGGTCCGCGCAGCCTGGGGCGAGGCCCTTGGCCTGACGCGGGAGGAGGCCACCATGGAGCGCATGGCGGCAACCCTGCGTCGGCTGGGCTTTGACCATGTGTACGACACCAACTTCACAGCCGATCTGACCATTCTGGAGGAGGGCAACGAGCTCCTCCACCGCTTAAAGTCGGGCGGGTTGGCCCGGTGGCCAATGTTTACCAGCTGCTGTCCTGGCTGGGTACGGTTTTTAAAGGGACAGTACCCGGAGCTGACCGACCAGCTGTCCACCGCCAAATCGCCTCAGCAGATGTTCGGCAGCGTGGCAAAGAGCTGGCTGGCGCAAAAGCTTGGTGTGGCTCCAGAACAGATTTTTTGTGTCTCGATTATGCCGTGCGTGGCCAAAAAGGCTGAGAGCGAGCTGCCAACGATGTGCACCGATGCCGGTCCCGATGTGGATCTGGTGCTGACCACCCGCGAGTTTGTCCGCATGGTTCGGGCAGACAAGCTAACCCCAGCTAACCTGGCGGAGGAACCCACAGACAGTCTGATGGGGGTGCATACCGGAGCCGGCGTCATCTTTGGAGCCACCGGCGGTGTGATGGAGGCTGCGCTGCGCACGGCGGCCTATGTGCTTACCGGAGAGAATCCAGACCCAGATGCCTTCCGTGACGTGCGCACTGGGCCGGGTCTGCGGGAGGCCACCTATGAAATCGCCGGAATTCCGGTGCGGTGCGCCGTGGTTAGCGGTCTGG
>JAYFPV010000008.1:0-4177 GCA_034927465.1 Lawsonibacter sp. | reverse complement strand
TGCGCGGGTTGAGCGCGGCTCCGGCACCAAATTCCTCGGCGCACTTTTCCTGAAACACCTGAATCCGTTCCTCCGGCACCCCGCTGCCTTGCAAAATCTCTCCAACCTCTCGGGCTGTGATGTCAAGCGGATCCGGGTCTTTGCTTTCCTTGTGCTGCTCCATACGCTCACGAATTTGCTCGTGCACAGCCTGGATCACATCATAGGTGCAGCCGTCCTCCAACGCATCGGTCAGTACACTTTGAAAGGTTTCTTTCTGCTCATCGGCAGACATGGGGGCTTCCGTATGGAAAACGGCATCAATGAATTCGTGGTGAATCTGTGCCGTGTTCTTGGAATAGAACAGCGCGTTATAAATATTTGCCGTACGGTCATCAAAGGCCGGAAACAGAAAGCCGAGTTCCGGCGGAGCGACAATCTGGTTGGTCGCATAGCCATGAAACTCATTTTCGCTGGAGAAGTACCCGAGCTCCGGCTTCCCGTCCCGGACCGGACAAACGGCGCAAATGATGTAGGTGAACACCGTGTCGGAAGCATCCTCCTGAATCTCGTCATCTTTCCCGCGGCGCGGAACATCATACGCGTCGCAGGCAAGGAGAATCAGATAATTGCTGCCCTCCAGTTCCAGCGACTGGATCACTTTTTGATAGAACAGCTCTCTGGCTCCGCCATCCTTGAGCGCGGAACTTCTCAGATTAGTCAGCAAGCGGTGCTCCTCGCTGTCTTGTACCTGCTGAGTGGAAAAAACGAGATCCATCAGGTTTCTCCCAAGGCCTCCAGACAGAGATTTTTTGAGCAGGCCCATATATTGTTCCAGTTCCAAGTCCGGCATAAGCCCGAGCGATTTGTCCAGATAGGAAACGATCTCCTTGTTGCCATTGACGTAGCAGCCGTAGAGTTTGCTGATGCTGTTTTTATTGGGAGCCAAACGGCGGCGAATTTCATTCAATTCTTTTTGATTCATGGAGAGACCTCACAATTTGAGAGAATAAACCATCACGCGGCAAAACCATGTGAATGGGAATCAAATTATAGCACGTTTGAAACTTGAATGCCATACCCGAGACACATCTTTATTTGGAATAGCCATTGACCATGACATCCAGTACTTTGCCAGCCACCGTACCAGCTGCGGCGGCGCCAGCGCCGCCGTTTTCCACCAGAACCACGAATGCGTAGGGCGCGTCTTCATTGCGCAGGAACCCGATGAACCACGCGTCAGGGGCTTCTCCGCCGCCTACCTCAGCAGTGCCGGACTTGGCACACAGGTCCATATTTGGAAAACGTTTTGTCCCGTACGTCTGTGTCACATTGTTGGCCATCATATCCGTCAAGGTCTTTGCTGTGTCGGATCGGATCAGCGTGCCCGTTCTGTGGGTGAACTGCAGAGAGGTACCCATCCCCAGAAAATTGGTTGTTTTTTCGATGAGATATGGCACGGCGGCACGGCCGCCGTTGGCAATGGCGCCCATATAAACCATAAGGGAGCAGGGATTTACCAGGTCGTGATACTGCCCAACGCCGGCCCAGCTCAGTTCGCCATCGGTGATTCCAACAAAGTCAAACGTCCCCTTTGCCGTGGACAGGCCGTCCACGGAATCGCTGCTTGTCAGGCCGGCCTTCTCCGTATAGCGCTTCAGAGTGCCCGAACCAAGCTCATCCGCGATCTCGGCAAACGCTACATTGCAGGAGTTGGCCAGCGCGTCATAGAAGGTTTCCTCTCCGTGGGTTCCAGAGCAGGTAATGGTCTCCTCCCCGATGGAAACGGAACCCTCACAAGTCCAGGTGCGGGTCAGGACATCGGGGATCTGTTCCAGGGCTGCCGCCGCCGTTACAATCTTGAACACAGAGCCAGGCGGGAAGGTGGAGGAAAGAAAACGGTTCAGATATGCCCCCTGATAGCGGTCATTGGTGGTAAGATCCGACGGTACATTCAGCGGATCATAGGAGGGCGAGGATACCAGGCACAAAATCTCCCCGGTCTGATAATTATAGACCGCCACTGTGCCGCGTTTCCCGTTCAGCGCTTGATACGCCACATAGTTGTAATAAGCGTCGATGGTCAGGTATAGGTTCCCGCCCTTTGCCGCATCAAACGCTCCGTTCAGCAGGTTGAATCCTGTGAGTTGGTCGGCAATGGCATTGAGTGCACCGGTGCCGATGTTGCCCTGCAGATCTCCCACAACATGGAGTGTGGCCTTGCGGACGGTCTGGTTGTTGTAGTAGGTACGCTTCCCGTTTTTTACGGTGGAGAGCACGTCGCCGTCCCGGTCCAGGACGGTACCGCTGATCAGCTGACCATCGGAATTGTAGAGGTGCCGGTTAAACGCAGACGACGCCCAACTGCCGCCTTCTGTAACCCAGCGGATCAAGAAGAGCAACAGCCCAGCTGTCAACAGCAGTGCCAGCACGCGGCAGACGATGGCACGCTGCTCAATCTTCTTCATCTGGGTGCACCTCCTTTTTCTCTGCATCCCAAGACACATTGTCTTCCGGTGCGTCTTCGAGTCCAACCGTTTCCGCCAGTCGGCGGCGCGTTCGCATACGCGTGGCAAAGCTGGCATTTTCCCGTGTATCGGTCGCCTTCAGGTAGGCCAGCAGCCCCCAGGCCGACATCATGGCAGAGCCGCCGTTGGAGATAAACGGGAAGGTCACGCCGGTCAACGGCAGCAGATCCACAGAGCCAAATACATTCAGACAAGTCTGAAACACCATCAGGGATGCCGCCGCGCAGGCGGCAATGGTATAGAAGCTGGAGCGGCCGACCTTGCAGGCACGGGCCGCGAAGAACGCTAGCACAACAATCGAGAGCACCGCCAAAACGGCAATGATCAGTCCCCACTCTTCACACAGCATCCCGAACACCAGATCGGTGTCTGCCGCCGCTATGTTGTGCAGCCAACCGTTGCCCGCCCCCATTCCAACCAGTCCGCCACTGGCCGCTGCGGACATCGTCCTGGTCTGCTGAAAGCCAGTGGTAGATGCTGCATCCCAGGCGTGTCCCCAGGCGGAAAAGCGGCTTAGAATATATGGTTTGAACGTAACGATGATGCCCGCGCCGAATACCGCCGCGCCGCAAATCAGCGCAAGGGTGGCAAAATCCCCGGAGCGCAGATAGGCAATCACCAGAAATGTCACGAAGAAAATGGCCGCCGTACCGAAGTCGCTCATCAGGCCCAGACAGCCCATGCAAACGCCGGTCAGCACGATGAACAGCGTCAGGTTCCGCTTGCGGAACAGGCGTTCCAGCGTGGCGGAACCGGCAAAGATATAGCAAATCTTTGCGATCTCGGACAGTTGAAACGACCATCCGCCCAGAGAGATCCAGTTCACCGCGCCGAATTTTGCACTGCCCAGTACCAACGTGATGCCAAGCAGACCAATGGTCGCCGCGGCCATCAGCCAGCGCATCTTTTGCACTCGGCTGAGATCCCGCAGAAAAATCCCAAGCGCCAGAAACAGCGCAAGACCCAGAACCACCGCGAGGAACTGCTTTGGCAGCGCCGACGGCGCGGAAGAGGCCGTCACCGCCAGAGACAGCGTGGACAGGAAAAATGCGATGGTTTCCATCTCAAACCCCACACAGTTTGAAAGACGTAAAGCGACGTAGTAGATCCACATGACACAGGTCAATCCAAAAAACGTTAAAGGAAGATTGACGCTGACGTCCTCCCCTGCCGCGACCACAAGCTGAAAGCAGGTCAAAATCTGGAATAGCGTCAGCCACAGAAAGGACGGCCAAATGGCAGGCGGCTGCTCCGCCAAGCGGCGTTTCTCCTGTACTTCCCGCTCCTTCACCGACTGGGGAAGAAACATCAGCGGCACACCGCCCAGGGTGACGGTATCACCCAGCTTCACCTCTGCGGACTCAGCGATTTTCTCCCCGTTAAGAAGTGTTCCGCCCTTGGAGCCAAGGTCGTAGAGCGTCCAGCGCTCGTCCTCGCCTCGGCAGAGCGCTGCATGCTGGCGGGAGATGCTGGGGTAGTTCAAATACACGTCCGCAGTTTTGCTGCGGCCGATGGTATTCTCCCAGTGGGTCAGCAAAACAGGTGTGCCGTTTGGAAGGCTAAGTTGTCCCCAGATTTCCGGCGTGTGAGGCACACGCAGCAAGGAACGGATCGCGCGCAGGAGGATCAGGACGGCCAGTATTGGAAATATGAACCGCACAATCAAGGAG
>JAYFPV010000308.1:0-5245 GCA_034927465.1 Lawsonibacter sp. | reverse complement strand
TTCGCTCGATCCCAAGCATGCCACCAAACAGCATTGCCATGATCAGCCGCAGAACCACCGTCCACATGTTAAATTGCCTAAGAACGTCAAATGTATCACTCACAGAGGGCTCTCCTTTCAAGTTGTCCTGTGGTACTCCGCCATACCGCCGACGCTTCGAACAACTGTCTCTCTATCGATACGGATTCAACCAAAGGTTTTGATTGGATGACAAGCTTTTACACTCTCTAAAGATGTCGAAATTCCTTTTGCCGCATGGACCGCAGGAGATGAACCACAGGCGCAGTACGCATGTGGAACGTCAGCCCGGATTTCTGTTCAAGAAAGTTCCGAAAGCCCCTCGATTGATCTCCTAACGCGGCTTTTGGGATCATATATCCGCCAAATTGATCGCGAAATATGTAATAATAAGTCATATCCTCTCCCAAACGGCAAATATCGGCATAGGGCAGCAAAAGCCCTGTTCTGGTTTCTTCCGGCAGTCTAATCATTTCCATGGCATCCTTCTGAAAGACATATCGTGACGCCGGGAAGGGCATTCCAGCATTTTTGATTTGCGCTGACAACTTGTGCGCGGTACGGTTGGCAGCGCTATATGTGCTTGTGGTTAAATAACAGCCGTAAGCCATAATTAATACGCCCCACCATTGAGAAAAATTTAAAACGCCCACAACAGCCAAAATAAAACTAATAATCGTACGGGAGACGCGATTTCTCATGCAAAACAGATTGTATTGCATGCGGGCCAGGGCCTCAAAGGTCTCCTCAGAATGCTCCATTGTCACTTCATAAAACGTCATAAGTTTCTCCACTCCATACGCAGCTCTGGACCTTAAAGCCAAGCCGTTTTGGATAAAAGATTTGAGAGGTCCGGTGGAACCTCTCAAATCTTTTATCCTATCAAGAGGCTTTCAGCTCAGCCCGTTGTCCCATACAGAAGATCTGGAACGAACGTAATCAGTATCGGGAAAAATGTACACAGGATCAAAACCACAAAAAGAGAGATGATGAAGGGCCAAACTTCCTTCAAAAAGTCACTGATCGGGCACTGGGTAATGCCGCAGGTCGTAAACATCATGGAGCCAAAAGGCGGGGTGATCCCACCAATCATGATGTTGACGATTGCCACAAGACCAAAATGATAATCATTAATGCCCAGTTTTCTTGCAACAGGCAGAAGCAGCGGAGTGATGATCATCAGGGCTGCACCGCCTTCCAGGAACATCCCCATAATAAGCAAAATTAAATTGCAGGCCAACAGGAAGAACCACTTGTTCGTGGTAAGCCCCAGCATCGCATTCGCAACAATCCTTGGCAGATTAACCCACGTCATATAATATCCAAACACATTTGCCGCCACCATGATCAGCACAACACTGGACGTACCGGAAATACTGTCCAGAAGGATTGGAATAAGGTGTTTTCGGAAGGAAAGCTTTCTATACACCAGCCTCCCGATGACAAGACAATAAAGCACAGCCACTGCGCCGCCTTCCGAAGGCGTAAACATACCAAAGCGCATTCCAAGTATAATGCCAAATGGGAAAAACAGGCCCCAAAAGGAAGTGATCCCCTGTTTTAAGATCTCCCCGACCTTTGGGAATCGATCGCGGGTGGTGGGGTAGTTTCGCTTTTTGGCTATAATTGCCACAGCAATCATCATGGAAATGGCCATCAAAATACCTGGGACATAGCCAGCTGCAAAGGTGCGGCCCAAAGATATTTGTGCAATCAGGGTATAAACGATCAGATTGACTCCGGGCGGAATTACGGGAGTAGCCGCCGAGGATGCGGCTGTGATGGCAGCCGAAAACGCCCTGGAGTATCCACGCTTTTCCATCTCGGGGACCAGCATTTTACTCTGCATGGCACAGTCTGCATTTGCGGATCCAGAGCATCCCCCCATCAGCATGCTCAGCACCACGTTGACCTGTGCCAACCCGCCCTTCATATGCCCGGTTAGCACTTCAGCAAAATCCATCATTTTATCACTGATTCCGCCGTAATTCATGATGGAACCAGCCATGACGAAGAATGGAATCGCCAGCATGGAAAAGGACTGCGTGGAGGTCATGACCTTTTGTAAAACCAGCCAGCTCTTAGAGGTAGTGTCAATAAAAAGAAAATAAAAAAATGTCGAGCCAAATAGTGCATAGACAATGGGCATTCCCAAAAAATAAAGGGCAAACACCAGAAATACCGGCAAAAGATCCAGGAGCGTCAACGACATGTTTTTGTCACTCCCTTCTTTTTTGCAGCCTTAATCACGTCAAGAACAATAAAATACACAGAGTAAATTAGAGACAGGCCAAAACCTATCGGGACCGCAATCGCAATATACCAGTTCGGCACGCGTAACGTGTTGGTCAGCTTATCCCATGTGTTAACGACATATTGTATACTGATAAAAGTCAGCATGATTAGGATAAGAAGTCCCACAAAATCCATTGCTACCTTCACATATTTTTGAATGGACTCTGGAATTAAATTGATTAGAATATCAACGCCCAAATGTGCATGTTTGCGGAAGGCATATGCGCTGCCAATGAAGACTGTCCAGACAAAAAGCCCCGTGGAAACTTCCTCGGCCCAAAACAATGGGCGATTCAAAAAATATCTCATAAACACATTCAGATTTACGATTATGGTGCAAAGGGATAACGTTACGGCCGTGATAATCGCATCAACGCTACACAATACGGACCAAAAAGATGACTTCTTTATTTTCATATAAAATCCTTTTGTGCCTCAACAAACATATCGACTCAGCACGAACTTAATTTTGGTAAAGTCCCCACTTGGACCGCTTGCTTCATGGGGCGGTCCAAGTGGGGACCAGTTATAAAGGAATTACAATAAGGCCCTATTTTATGCCTTTGCGCGGAAATCAGAAATGAAATCTACCAGTTGCTGATGCAGATTTGGATTTGCTCCGTACTCGTCTACGATCCAATCATATACAGGGGCACAAGCAGCGGTAAACGCGTCTAGATCCACATCGTTCCATTTTACGCCCTGATCGGCTAAATAGGAAAGCATGGCCGCTTCGTCGTTTGCTGCATTATCCTGTTCCCACTTACCGGCTTCTACACAGCATTGATCCAGAATATCTCTCCATTTCTCGGGGATAGACTGATAAACATCCTCAGCCATAAACAGCCACCGAGTCGCAATGAAGTGGTTGGTAAGCGCCACATTCTTTGTGTATTCATAAGCACCAGTATCCTTCAGCGTGGAGGTAGAACCTTCAAACCCGTCCACAACTCCGCTGGACATAGCTGACAGACATTCGGTAAAGCTCATGGGGGAAGGCGTGGCCCCCAAGCAGGTGATGGTCTTCACAAACAGGGGCGACTCGGTAGAGCGCAAAATCAATCCATTCAGATCAGCGGGTTTCGTGACCACCTTGTTGGTACAGACACTGCGGAACCCGAAGGTATAGTGGGTATCCAGGATATGAATGTTGTGATCCTTGGCCAGCTGGGCGTTCAAATTGCTTACAATGTCAGACTCCATCACAGCGTTGTACTCGTCATTGTTGGAATAGAGCATAGGACCAATCAAAACATTGTAGTCGCCAATGTAGTCGGCAAAATAGGATGGCTCTTCCAACCCCATCCATATGGCACCATTGTGGGCCTGTTCCACGGATTGGGCATAGCAGTCCAACTGGTTCTGGCCATAGTATTCCAGAGTAATGTGCCCCTCAGTGCGATCTGCGACAATTTCAGCCAGATGCTCGCTGGCTTTGTAGTTCCACTCAGCAGGTTGAAATACATTGGAGAACTTGATGGTGATGTAAAAGTCATCAGCAGGGTCGGTCGCCGTACTGCTAGAGGATGTGCTGGCTGCAGAGCTGCTTGGTTTCGCATTGCTGTTGCTGTTTCCACTGCTTCCGCCGCAGGCCCCCAGAGACAGCACCATAGCTAAAGTCAGAAACATTGTAATCGCCTTTTTCATCTTGACATCTCCTTTTTTTGTTAGCCTGTTAAGATTCGCGTCACCGTACAATTTTACATATATTTTACAAAAGCGGCCAGTTGCTTAACAAGAACTTAACAAGATTAATTTTACAATTGATTCCATATGTTGTCAATAAAAACATTGCGCAAGCAAAATATCTCTCTATTTTTGTTTCTAATGCACAAAAACTTTGAAATATTTTAAAACGGCGGACGAATTTTATGCCGTCGGTCCATCCAGACAGTTGAGAATCTCCTGAATATCCTGGTAAATTCCTGTCGGTTCCATATGGAACTTTTCAATGTCCTCCGGCACACCTTCTCCGGAGAGGACAAACGCAGTATCAATTCCAGCGTTAACCCCACATGCGATATCCGTATAAATTCGGTCGCCGATCAGAACGGTTTCTTCCTTAGAATGACCATAGCGTTCCATGGAGAGCAATGCCATTTCCGGTTCTGGTTTTCCAATAAACTTCGGTCGGCGCCCGGTTGCACGGAACAGCATTTCACATACCGAGCCACAGTCTGGCACCGATCCATAAGAAGTTGGACAAACCCAATCTGGATTGGTCGCAATAAAGTCCACGCCACGACCCAATAAAATGCAGGCGTCCTCCAACTTCTGGAAGGTCAGTTCTGTGTCAAATCCGCATACCAACAGCGTAATGCTGTCTTCCAGCCTGTCTGTAACGCGGAACCCAGCTTCTGAAAGCTGCTCACGGAAGGTCTTCGTTCCAAAGTCATAGATCAGCGCGTCGTCATACTTGCCTTTCAAATACCAGATCAATGCGTCCACCGACGTTAGAAAATCACTTGAAGTGGCTCCAATTCCCATCCCGACCAGGCGGTCAACGTAAGCGGAGACACTGCGTGAGGAGTTGTTTGTGATAAACAAGTATGTTCCTCCGCTGGTCCTGACTTTGTTTAAAAAAGCAAGCGTTCCGTTAAACAGGGTATCCCCCAGATAAATAGTTCCATCCATGTCCAACAAAAACAGCTTCTTTTGCTTGAAAGCAATCATCGAATCTTCCTCCGTGGATTACCGTAGATCGTTTTGGTCTGTGGAGCACTTGCCCGAACCTGTAAATATACAGGGAAAAGCAAATCTGCTGAATGTGTTTCCGCGCTTCCACCATGGTTCAGATCCGTGCCACGCCGGACCTGCGTGCCGCCTCGGCCACGGCGGCAGCTACGGTTGGGCCGACGCGGGAATCAAAGGCCTTGGGGATGATGTACTCCTCGGACAGCTCTTCCTCCGAGATCAGGCTGGCCAGCGCTTC
>JAYFPV010000396.1:0-1628 GCA_034927465.1 Lawsonibacter sp. | reverse complement strand
AAATAAACTAACGAAAGTCCGCAGTTTTTCAGTCTTCGGCCTTATCCTCGTCTTCTTGCTTTTTTTGCGCAGAAAACCCGCGCACACTCAGCACAGTTAATCCCAGCCAAAACAGAGTCATCAGCCCATGCCCAAGCAGAGATCCGTGTTCGGGTTGTGACAGCTTAATTCCCAGCTGGCCAATGTTGATCAGACACATCACCGCACACACTAGAGGCAGCAGCCATTTTTTCCAACTCATCGCTCTGTCCTCACAATTCCAAACGGACCCCATCGTCACCGTCGGATTTTGCGGTTTCCTTCCCGCTGTTCCCCATGTTCATACCCCCCAGCCCCTCTCGGGCCAGCAGGTTTTCCATGACGGTGATGTCGGTGGAGATGTCCAACGCCTCTTCCCCGAACAGGGCATCCAGCTGCTTGTCAAATGCCTGAGAGATCACGCCCATCATCCCCTCCACCTTCTGCTTGGTGGCGTCGATATTGCTGCCGGAGATGCCGGCGGAGTCCATCCGGTCATAAGCGTTTAAAATTTTCAGCGTGGTAGGCAGATAGTAATCCATAAAGCGGCTGATCTGCAACAGCTTTTTGGGCTGGGCCACCACCTGATCAATGATCTTTTTCGTGACCTCTTCCAGATGGTCGATCTGGGCGGAGATCCTCTCGTCTGGGATGTTGTCGTTCAGCCGGCGCATCTCGGACAGCGCCCGGTCCCGCTCCTTGATCAGGGTATCAATCTCCGGGTTTCCGGTGGACTTTGGCTTCTACTGCTTCTGCTCTGCTTTCTGTGTCTCCGCTTTTTTCGTCTCCGGTTCCCCGGGAATCTGGTATGCCTTGTCTGGAAAAACGGCCTTCCCGACTACGAAGGCCACCAGGGACACTCCGGCGCACAGAACATATTGCGCCGCGGTACGAAGGGGAAACAGCAGTGCATAGACCAGCCAGACCGCACCGATGAGATAGATCGGAATCACGGAACGCTTCACATGCTTGGCCATAGTAACCTCCACGCGCCTGGGGGCGCTCTCATAAAAATAGATAGAATTCTCCGCGTCCGCAAAGGCACTCACCGCCACCTGCAACTGCCGCGCGGCGATAAACGGTCGGTGGTTTCCTGCTTGGTGCATCCATCCGTACCGCGTGTTCCGCCGCCTTCCGCCGGAGCGCTCGAATCAGCTTTATTGTACCTCTCAGGGCTGGGAGTGTCAAGAAATTTGCCCGGTGGGGGGCGCTTTGCATTGACTTCTGGAACAAGATTGAGTATGATTTGAAATAACCTTATTTTTATGTGCAAAGGAGATCCGTCATGTTAACCCTCGAACAGTTCAAAAACGCCCGGAGCGTACTCCAGGGCGTTCTGCGGCCTACGCCGCTGATCCACTCCCCCTATCTATCCAAAAACTGCGGCAACAACGTGTACCTGAAGCCGGAAAATATGAAGGTCACGGGCGCGTACAAGATTCGAGGGGCATATTTTAAAATTAGTACCCTGACCGAGGAGGAGAAGTCCAGAGGCCTGGTCACTGCTTCCGCCGGAAACCATGCTCAGGGTGTGGCCTATGCCGCCCAGGCCGCCGGCGTGGCCGCCACCATTGTCATGCCCACGACCACCCCTCTGGTCAAGGTGAACA
>JAYFPV010000236.1:0-3632 GCA_034927465.1 Lawsonibacter sp. | reverse complement strand
ATTTTGAATGCATCTTTCTTTTCGATCCTGTAATCCATGGTACTGCCTCCCGATAAAATCAGTTTTACGGAGAGCCGGGAAAAGGATTTGACTGTTTCTCCGCGGCGCGCCTGAGTGGGCGTGACGCCGTGAAACCGGGTAAAGGCGCGGGAAAAGCTCTCGGGGGTATCGTAGCCATACTTGTACGCGATGTCGATGACCTTGTCGCAGGTACGCATCAGGTCCTCGGCAGCCAAGGCAAGGCGGCGCATCCGGATGTAGTCGCCCAGCGTGAAGCCGCAGAGCATAGTGAACATCCGTTGGAAATGAAACGGTGATGAACAGGCCGCCCTCGCCGCCGCCTCGTAATTGATCTCCCCAGTCAAATGTGCCTCCGTATAATCCAGCGCCCGCTGAATCCCCGTAATCCAATCCATCCCTCAATCCCCTTCCGTATACTGTGATTCTATCGCACTTTGCCCGCGCCTTCATGACTTCCCGTGCGGTGTAGTGTCAATGCGGCCGATATTTTATCATGTTTCCGCCCATGCCTCGGGCCGGTATTCGCAGCACCCTCAACTCCCGTTGGATTTTCGTCGGGCACATACACTCCTCTGCAACGGCCTCCCGGTGGTATTTCGAGAAGGACTTGTCTGCATAAGCCTTCATCACGTTCGCCACGATGACTCTGCAGAGCGACGTGGACGTCAAGACGCTCTCCAGTATGCTGGGGCATTACTCGGCGGGCTTCACGCTGGACACCTACACCAACGTCACCGACCACATGCAGCAAAATGTCACTGACAAGGTCGGCGGGTTCATGGAGAAAGTCACGGGAACAGCACCCACGCCCGAACCGCCGGAACCAAAATCCGTAAGCGGGTGCAAGATCATCCCATTCGAAAGAGTGGGATAAGAACGAGCAGCATGGGAGGCGCAATTGCGCCTCCCATGCTGCAATTGTAAATCCCTCAGTTATTACCCTCAGCATCTTTAATTTGCTTTTTGAACAGCTCTTTCATTTTTTTCTTCCCGGCGGCTGTCCCAATGTCTGCACTGCTAATTTCGCCCCTAAACACAGCCTCCATGAGCAAAATATATGCCTCGCCCATAGCAGTAGTTAGAAGGCCTGCCGTCGTTCCAGAAACTGTTCCACCGATGGCTGTTCCTGCTCCAGGGATTAGCTTAAGTAAATTTGATACAATAGCTTTCCCTGCAACCGTTGCCCCACCTGATCCCAATGCAGAAGAAACAAACCCCATAATAGCACTCTTGTTAACATCAAGTCCAAAAATAGCGGTGATTGAAGCAATCATGGCAACTTGGGTCGGAATCAGTACTGCACAGTCAGAGAACGGAATCGGAGAAAACCCTTCGCCAAATGCCGCTGCCGTTGCCGTTGCGACTACTGCCTGTGCGTGCCGTTTTTTTTCGAATAAAGATGCTATCTGCACATTCTGCAACGTATCCTGTAATTCTTCCGGCAATGCTTCTGACATTACTTTGATTAGGACATCTAATCCGTATGCTTTTGCTGTATACTCCTCGTTTATCTCATAGTCCGCTGCAAGAATAGGAATTACCTGCACTACGTCGAGATTTTCGTTCAAGATAATATTGCGCATTTCGATAGCATTAGGTTTGGAAAATGACTGTGTAAGAATTACAATAACTGGGACTTGAGTTATTTGATTTTCTTTTGAGAAATCTCTTAGCCATTCAATTTCTTCTGGCTCAATACGATTAGAAGCCGTATTCACACAATACCAAACGCAATGGATTGCCTTGTTGACATCTTTCATTGCTATACCGGTTCGTATTGTTTCAAGGATTTCTTTCTTTACGTCTTTCTGGGCATCTTTTCCAAGCTCAAATCCTCGCGTATCGTATATTGTTAACGGGAATCCCGTCTTGCTTATCTTACGCATATGATCAGTAACAGGCTTTCCCATTCCTGTTTCGGCAAATTTCTCTCTAAACACGCTGTTAATCAAAGTACTTTTACCAACACCGGTTTTCCCTGTAACAATTATATTTAGAGTTTTGAGGTTCTTAACTTTCTCTCCTATTGCTTTTATACAAGCTTCCGCGATTTTTTCAGTATCGATCTCCATCGTTTATTACCTCATTGTTGATTCCGAAATATTTCTTTTGACGATTTCCGGGCCGAGGTTGTCAAAATCAATATTATCGGTTTTAGACCCTTGCTTATAGATGGCATTGCTAATCTTTTGAATAAGTGGAGGCATGGCGATAAAACTGACAACAGTTAGGCCGATGCCACCGACAATCCACCAGAATGAAGTATTCGGTTTCATTTTCTTTGTCCTTTCAAAGATTTAATTTGTTCGTTTTTCAAAATAATCTTAATATGCTTTCAAAAAAGTCCTTGTAAATTCCGCGCAAACATACCACACCATCCGCCGTGCAACGGCCGCACGATTACTCGCACGGATGGCTGTGGTCAAACAAGAATCCTGCCATTAATTTATTATAGTTGAAAATCCCAGTATTTTCAATGTAATTGTCGAACGGATGCCAGAATTCGCGATTTTGAAGCCTGTTTGGGATGGGTTATGGATTTTTGCCGGCAGGGCGCTGGATTTCAGTCCGCCGCCTTGCTGGTCAAAAAACGCTTTCCAACTGCGGCAGAACCATTACCCTGAAGCACTTGTCTACAGCGACGCAAATTCTGAATGGAGCAGTATGTTGGAGTGACTTGACGATTTACTTGAGAAGATCTGCAAAGAATTGACCAGATACCCCGTTAACGTGTATAATCACATAAAAAAACCAAGGAAGGTGACCCCAATGCTCCGCATCGCCGTCTGCGATGATATGCCCGACGAACTGCAAAACATTGTTTTGCTGACAGATCAGTACATCGCAGCCAAGAATCTTGACACTGAAATGACGAAATTCTCCCACCCCGATGAGTTGCTTACCGCCATTGAAGCAGAAAGCTTTCATATTTATATACTTGACATCGTCATGCCCATGGTGAGCGGCTTGGAATTAGGCCAAGAAATACGCCGTCTTGACCGGGAGGCGCAGATTATCTACGCCTCCACCGAGCCACAGTTTGCCCTCCAGGCATACGCCGCAAGCCCTATCAACTATCTCATTAAGCCAATTGAAAAGCAGCAACTGTTTGATACATTGACCCTCGCCATCTCCAAAGCAGATCTTGCCGAGGAGCAGACAATTGCCGTAAAAACTGCCGACAGTCTGCGGGTAATCAAGCTGACGGACATCGCCTGCTGCGAATATCGAAGCCACGTGGTTATCTTTAGCCTGACAAACGGTGAGGACGTGCTCAGCCGCACCTTCCGGGAGAGTTTTTTGGATTACTGTGCGCCGGTTTTGAAGGACAGGTGTTTCCTGCAATGCCACACCGCTTTTGTGGTCAATATGCGCCGAGTGGAGCGCTTTTCTAAGGACAGCTTCATGGTGCGCGGCGGCAAGACCGTCCCCATTGCGGCTAAGCAATACCCCGCCGTTCGGGATGCGTATATGGATTATCTGATGGAAAGGGGGAACTGAGTATGCCAACGCTCTTTCCAGATCTTTTACGGTCAGTTATCACCGATGCGATGTTGGTGCTATTGCTTTCCACCATGGCGACGCCGAAATACAAGAGCAAAGCGGTATAT
>JAYFPV010000197.1:0-5392 GCA_034927465.1 Lawsonibacter sp. | reverse complement strand
GCGATACGGCCTGTATGAAGCGGTGGACTACACGCCCTCCCGTCTGCAGGGCGGGGGAGAATACGAGGTAGTCCGCTCCTATATGTCTCACCATCTTGGGATGAGTCTGACGGCCATTGACAATACGCTTCGGGGCAATATCATGCAAAACCGCTTTATGCGAGACTGCAACATGGCTGCATTCCGGGAACTGCTTCAGGAACGGGTTCCAATCGGCGCCCCGGTGATGCGTCAGGGGGAGCGGGACATCCCGGAAAAACCGAGGCCGGTCTCCGGTCCTGCTTTGCTGCGGATGGGGAACCGCTGCGGGCGGCTGTCGCCCCGGTGTCATCTGGTCTCGAACGGCAGTTATTCGGTGTTTGCATGCGACAACGGGCTGACCTCCGCCTGTATGGGTGAGACCCAAATCACGTTGGCAAAGCCGGGTGCATATTACGCGCCGGCAGGGGTTAGCGCCTTTTTCCGGGGGACCGAGGGGCTGATCGGTCTGACCAAAGCGCCCTTGTACCAGGCGGTGGGAGAGTACAGTTGGGAATTTTATGCCTCCGGCGCCTCCTGGATCCTTCGAACGGGCGGCCTGTCCGCCCGCACGACCTTGACCGTCCCCCGGCGGGAGAATGGGGAACTGAGGCGGGTGGAACTGACCTGGAGCGGGACGAAACGGCTGGAGGGGGAAGTGCTTCTCTATCTGGAACCGGTGCTGTGCCGTCTACGGGACTTTGAAGCACACCCGGCCTTTTCCCGCCTGTTTTTAGAGTGTCGGGCCAACGAGGATGGAGCCTGGTTTCGGCACCGTTCCAGAGGGCAGGAGACCGGGCTGACTTTGGCCGCTGTCTGGGATGGGGAAGGGGCCTCCGTTGCCCTGGATCGGGCGATTGCCCTGGGCCGAGGCGGACTGCGGGCCTTGCCGGGCCGGACCTCTGGACCATTCCGGCGGGGAGTTGGGACAGATCCGTGCCTGATGGTTCGGTTCCCCGTCTGCCTTTCTCCGGGGGAGCGGGCGGTATTTGTTCTGGCCCTAGCGGTGGGAGACAGTGTTCCAGTGGCCGCCGAAGGGGCCCGGCGCATTCTGGAGGGGCGAGGGGGAGAATCGGGAAGTTTGGCCCCCTTGGTGCAGCGGCTGACGCTGACCGAACGTCAGAGTTTGGAGGGATTCCGCCTGCTGGAAAAGCTGGCAGCACTGGAAAAGCCGAAACAGTGTCCGCCCCAGTCAGCCCTGTGGGCATTTGGAATCTCAGGGGATCTACCCATTGCCGCCGGATCGGTGGCCGGGCCGGAGGAAGTGGACAGCGCAGTCCTTTGGTGCGGCTGGCACCAGATGCTCAGCCGATCCGGGTATCCCTTTGACCTGGTGCTGTTGCTGGAGGAGAGCGGCGACTACCGCCGTCCGCTGCGTACCGCCATTTTAGATCGGTTGAAGAAATTAGGGGCCGAGTCCGCTCTTGGAGCTAAGGGCGGCATCTACCTGGTGGATCATGCTGCCGCGCCGGCGGTGCTCGCCTGGGCAAAGGTAGCTCTGCCCCTCCGCGCGGAAGAAGAGAACCTGGAGTCCGAAAGTCTTACGCCCCCGCCTCCCGTTCACTTGGAGCCGGGGTCTGCGCCCTGGAGAGTGAACGAGGACGGCACCGTGACCATTCAGACGGGGAAACAGCTGCCCCCTGTGGGCTGGAGTCAGGTAATGTGCAGCCCGGATTTCGGCTGGCTTACCGATGAGACGGGGGCTGGGCTGCTGTGGACCGGCGGAAACGCCCGGGAGGGGAGACTAACCCCCTGGCTGAATGATCCCCTGGTGGTTGGGGGCACGGAACGAATTACCCTGACGCTGAACGGGGCGGAACGCTCTGCCTTTGCAGACGGAGACGGTTGCCCCTGTGACGTCACCTATGGGCCAGGCTTTGTCCGGTGGGAGAAGCGGTTGGTCGAAGCGGTTCTGGTGGCCGAGGCCTTTGTGCCCAGACAGGGCGCCACGCGCATGATCACGTTTCTTTTGAGCGGCGCCTCCGGCACCGTAACTTGGAGGCTGGGAGAGGGGACGCCCGTGTCCCACTCGTTGATTGATGGGCTGCCCTTATCCCTGGTGACCGAGCCGGGGAAAAACGGGCCGGAGTCCCATTTTAGCAACAAGCGATTTTCAGAACTGCGGCGGGATACCCTGGACTGGTGGGGAAAACAGGTGTCGGGTTTGCAGGTGTCTACCCCGGATCCGACCCTGAACCGCTATCTGAACAGCTGGTGTTTATATCAGGTTATCGCCTGCCGACTTTTGGCCCGCACCTCGCAATATCAAAATGGCGGGGCCTTCGGGTTTCGGGATCAGCTTCAGGATGTGTCCGCATTGCTGTTCACCGGTCCGGAGTGGACACGGGAACAGCTGATTCGAGCGGCCTCCCGGCAATTTGAAGAGGGAGATGTTCAGCATTGGTGGCATCCACCTTCCGGGGCCGGAGTACGCACCCGAATCACCGATGATCTGCTGTGGCTGCCCTGGGTGCTCGGCCAGTATTGCGGGACCACCGGGGACTGGTCTATTTTGGAGGAATCCGTCCCCTATCTCACATCAAAGCTCCTGGAGCCGGGAGAGATGGAGCGGTATGAGACGCCGCAGATCAGCGAAAAAGTAGAGACCATGTACCGTCATGCCCTGGCGGCCATCCGATGCGTTCTGAACCGGGGCCACGGCCCACACGGACTGGTTTTGATGGGTGGCGGAGACTGGAACGATGGAATGAACCAGGTTGGGGCCAAGGGCCAGGGCGAGTCGGTGTGGCTGACCTGGTTTTTGGTGGTGGTGCTGCAGAGCTTTGACGCTATTTGCCGCCGTATGGGGGAGGAAGAGACGGCGAAGGAGCTGCTGGACCGGGGAGCGGAATACCTGGCCGCGGCCCAAAATGCCTGGGATGGGGAGTGGTATCTGCGTGGGTACTACGACGATGGAGAGCCCCTTGGCTCGGCGAAAAATACCGGGTGTCAAATCGACTCCATTGCGCAGTCGTTTTCCGCGCTGCCCCATGGGGCGGATCGGGAGCGGGCCAATCAGGCCGTCTCCGCCGCTCTGAATCGGCTCTTTGATCGGGAGAGGCAGGTGGTCCGCCTCTTTGACCCGGCATTTGACGAGAAGGAGAACAGAAACCCGGGCTATATTAAAGGGTATCCCCCCGGAGCCCGGGAAAACGGAGGCCAGTATACCCATGCAGCCGTTTGGCTGGCCCTGTCTTGTTTTCGTCTGGACCGGCCGCAGGAAGGGTGGGAGGTGCTGCGGGCGCTCCTGCCAGAGTATCACGCCACCCGGGAATATCGGGCGGAGCCATACGTGATTGCCGCTGACGTGTCCTATGCTCCCGGTCGGAAGGGACGGGGAGGATGGACCTGGTATACCGGGGCGGCGGGCTGGTACTATCAAACGGCGATCGGGGAATTGCTTGGCCTTCATGTGCGAGAGGGACGCCTGAACGTGGAGCCCAAGCTGCCGCTCGACTGGCCGGGGTATCAGGCTCGATGGACGCTGCCGGGCGGCGTTCTGGACATTCAGGTGGAGCGGACGGAAACCAGGTCCATTCATTTGGACGGCGCCCCAGCGGAAGACGGGGTTTTGCTGGCCGGGCTGACCGGAAATCATGTCTTGAAGGTCACACTGTGACCAGAGGATGACAATGGAGCTGCAGTTCGGGACACGGATTTGGACAGACAGTGTTGAGCCTGTGGTTGCCCCGACTCTTTACTTTTCCCAGCCAATCGTGGTATGATATCCACACTGCACGAGAGGAAAGAACTTCCTCTGGATTTCCCAGGAGAAAGGAATCATGTTATGTCTCAAGTGAATCACCGGGAGCTGTGTCCGGGCGTGTGGCTGCGCACGGTCCACACAACTAAATTTAAAAGTGCGTATCTATCTATGACCCTGATGGCGCCGCTGGCGGAGGAAACAGCTGCAAAAAACGCACTGGTTCCCTTTGTCCTGCGGCGGGGTACCGCAATTCATCCGGATCTGGAATCCATGTCTGCCGCCCTGGATGAGATGTATGGCGGTGCCATCGAGCCCATAGTCCGCAAAAAAGGGGAGACCCAGTGCGTTGGCTTTGTAGCCAGCTTTTTGGACGACGTCTACGCCCTGAGAGGAGAGAAGATTTTAGAGTCTGCCGCCGCGCTGCTGGGCGAAGTGCTGCTGAATCCCTTCACCGAGAACGGGATATTCTCTGCGGACTACACCGCCGGGGAAAAGAGCAATCTGTTGGATCGGATTAAGGGCCAGATCAATGACAAGCGCGCTTACGCAACCTATCGGCTGACCCAGCTCATGTGCAAAGAGGAAGCCTTCGGTGTGGACAAGCTGGGGGATGAGACCCATGTGGAGGCCATTACGCCCAATGCCCTGTGGCAGTGCTACCAGGAGTTGCTGAAGACTGCGGCGGTGGAGATTTACTACTGCGGTTCAGCCGAGGCAGACCGGGTGGAAGCAGCGCTGAAGTCCGCGCTGGCTGCGCTGCCCGAGCAGCAAAACCGCTTTGTCCCTGACTGTGAGATCCGTCTCAGCGCAGGGCCGGAGCCCCAGGTGATTGAAGAGGCCATGGAAGTGGCCCAGGGGAAGCTGGCCATGGGCTTCCGAACCGGAGGCGTGACCTGCTGGGAGGAGGACTACCCCGCGCTTGTGATGTGCAACGCCGTGTTCGGTGGAACCACGCTGTCCAAACTATTTTTAAATGTGCGGGAAAAGCTGTCTCTGTGCTACTATGCCAGTTCCACGCTGGAAAAAATGAAGGGACTGGTGCTGGTTTCTTCGGGCATTGAGTTTGACAAGTATCAGACGGCCCGGGACGAAATTTTGGCGCAGCTGGACAACATCCGGGAGGGCCGGATCGAGGACTGGGAGTTGGAAGGGGCCAGGCGGACGCTCATCAGCAGCCATCTGGCCACCCTGGACGACCAGACCCGGCAGGAGGATTTCTGGCTGGGCCAGGCGGCGGCCGGCCTGGATACCACTATTGAGGAACTGGCCGCGCAGTTTGAGCCGGTGTCCCGGGAGCAGGTGGCCCGGTCGGCCAAGCTGCTGCAGCTGGACACCATCTATTTTCTGAATGGAACGGAGGGCTGATCCATGGAGAAACTGACATTCCCCCGCGTGGGGGAGGAGATGGCCCACCAGGTGCTGGAAAACGGGCTGAACGTCTATGTCTTTCAAAAACCGGAGTTTCAGAAGGGATATGCCTTCTTCGCCACCAACTACGGCGGGATGGACATGCGCTTTTGCCTGAATGGAGAGTGGCACGACACCCCAGCCGGGGTAGCCCACTTCCTGGAGCATAAGATGTTCGATACCAAGGAGGGCAACGCGCTGCAGGATCTGGCGGCCAACGGGGCCAGCCCCAACGCCTTCACCAGTTCGGCCATGACGGGC
>JAYFPV010000080.1:0-4269 GCA_034927465.1 Lawsonibacter sp. | reverse complement strand
ACGCGCAGGGACAGGAGACCACCAAAAAGATCAGGGCACGACGCACCCACCTGCCAAATGGCCCCATTCCAATCAGAGGCGGAATCAGCGCCAGCGCCAACGCTGCAAACACCACAGCCGGGGTGTAATAGCGGGCAAACTTGGTAATGAAGTTTTCTGCCTTTGCCTTTTTTGCGGCTGAGTTTTCCACAAGATCCAGAATTTTAGCCACGGTAGACTCTCCAAATGGTTTGCTCACCCGCACCCGAAGCAGTCCGCTGAGATTGATACAACCGCTGATTACGTCCTGCCCGGCAGCGACATCTCGGGGAAGCGACTCGCCGGTCAAAGCAGCGGTGTCCAGCGTGGAGGTTCCCTCCTCCACCACGCCGTCAAGTGGTACCCGCTCCCCTGGCTTTATCACAATTGTGTCGCCCACGGCCACCTCGTCCGGATCTATCTGAACCAGGCTTCCCTCCCGCTCCACATTGGCGTAGTCAGGCCTGATGTCCATCATGGAGGCAATAGACTGACGGCTGCGTGCCACCGCCACACTCTGAAACAGTTCGCCCACCTGGTAAAACAGCATGACTGCCACGCCTTCGGGGTATTCTCCGCAGCCAAAGGCGCCCACGGTGGCCACGGCCATCAGAAAATTTTCGTCAAAGACCTGGCCGTTTTTGATGTTGCGAACCGCCCGCCACAACACATCCCAGCCGATCATGGCATAGAGGAGCAAATACAGCATCAGCCCCAGCCAGCCGCCTGCACCTGTTACCTCAAGAACTACGAACAGAACTGCGCTGAACAGGATGCGTCGGAACATGCTTTTTTGCTTGTTTGTCATGGGGCTTCTCTCTCCTTTAATGGATGCAGAATGCGTCCCGTCAATTCAGCACAATTTCGCAGTCAGGCTCCACCTTCCTGCATACTCTAACAGCCTCTTTCACAATGGCATCAAAGCGGGCATCCTCCCCTTCAATGGTCATCTTCTGCGTCATAAAGCTAACGCTGGCCGCGGCCACGCCGTCAATCTTTTTCACGGCCTGCTCCATCTTTGCAGCACAATTGGCACAATCCAGATCAATCAGTTTGTAAGTCTTTTTCATCAAAAACACCTCTGCCCTTCTTTTTCAGTCTTCCGGCGGAACCGGATCAAGGATCACTCCAGAATGTGTTCCATTCCCTGGGACAAAATACGAATCACATGCTCGTCGGCCAAAGAATAAAATACGGTCTTGCCCTCCCTCCGGAATTTTACCAGCTTGCTTGCCTTAAGTACCCGCAACTGGTGGGACACAGCACTTTGCGACACTTCCATCAGCTTGGCGATGTCGCACACACACAGCTCAGCTTCCAACAGCGCATACAGAATTTTTACCCGGGTGCTGTCTCCAAAGATTTTGAACAGCTCCGCCAGATCGTATAACACCTCGTCCTCCGGCAGCAGCGAACGCACCTGTTCCACCATTCCCTGGTGGATCAGATTTTCTTCACAGCATGGCAGGTCCATTTTTTCCATTTCGGCGCGTCCTTTCTCATATGAACATATATTCATATGTTTGTTTATAAAATACTACTTCACGGTATCTGTGTCAAGAGGAAAATCCGCCGAACTATAGAATTTTTCCCACAGCGCTGATATAATATCAAACGCAGTCTGATTCGTTTACCTTCAGCCACAGCCCCGCCATAATCTGGTTTTGCGCCGTGCATACACGATTGCCGAGAAAGGATGATTGTCATGGAACATAACAAAGATCTTCTGAATTTGATTCTGGACCGCCGCAGTTGTAAGGAGTACCGGCCCGACCCTTTGGATCGGCCCGTTCTGGCGGCCATTGTTGAGGCCGGCCGATATGCCCCCAGCGGCATGAATCGACAAACGACTCATTTCTATGTAGTCACTGATCCCCAAATTCTGGCTTCCATTACCCGGATCGTCAGCGAGAAACTGCCCGGGTTTGCCGATCGGGACTGCCGCTACGGCGCACCCGCCCTGGTGGTGGTAACCAATCGAAAGGACAATACCATTGCCATACAGGACGCCGCCTGTGCCATGGAAAACATGATGCTGGCCGCCTGCACCATGGGGGTTGCTTCCCGGTGGATCAACCAGCCCTATGCGCTCAGCGATGACCCTGATCTGCGCGCCCTGCTTTCTCCCTCTGGGCTCACTGAGGAAGAACGCATCTGTGCCTCTCTGGCTCTTGGTCTCCCTGTCGGCCCACTTTTCCCCGGACGGCCGGAGCGCAAGGGCAACCACGTTACATGGGTCACTGAGGATTAACAGGCTG
The DNA here is from genome assembly GCA_034927465.1 of Lawsonibacter sp. GTDB lineage: Bacteria > Bacillota > Clostridia > Oscillospirales > Oscillospiraceae > Lawsonibacter. The sequence continues at coordinate 1,993 of JAYFPV010000080.1, read as the reverse complement.
CACAGTTCAAAGCCGTCCGAATCGAACAACCCGGCCACGGCCGATTTTGCGCCGTCTCCGCTTTACTTCCGTCTTCCCCCTCAGCCAAGACAATTCAACTGAATCTTCGCGGCGGACGAGCCCTCGTCCGCCCTTCTTCCGAGGAGGTTTCCATGGTTTTTTCTACCCCTGTCTTTCTCTTCTGTTTTTTGGCCCTGACCCTGCTGGTCTATTATCTGGTGCCCCGATCGCTGCGAAACGCGGTGTTGCTGGCCGCCTCTCTGCTCTTTTATTATTGGGGCGAGCGGACTTATGTGCTCATTATGGTCCTGTCCACAGTGATCGATTTCACCCATGGCCTGCTGGTAGCACGGTGCAAGGCGCGGGGCAACGACATAGGTGCCCGACTAGCGGTCGCTTTTTCCATTGTATTCAACCTGGCGCTCTTGTTCTTCTTTAAATACTGGTACTTTTTGGCCTGCTCCCTTCAGGCCGTCGGCCTGACGTTTCTGCCGGTGCTGGGTATCCATCTGCCAATCGGCATTTCCTTCTATACCTTTCAGACGATGAGCTACACCATTGACGTCTACCGGAGAGACGCCCGTGCCCAACGCTCCATACTGAATTTTGGCACCTTCGTCACTCTGTTCCCCCAGCTCATCGCAGGCCCCATCATCAAATATAAAGATTTGGGCGATCAGATTGACAGCCGAACCTGCTCCACCCAGCGGTTCGCCACTGGTGTGCAAAGTTTTCTGATCGGTATGGCTAAAAAAGTGCTGATTGCCAATAACGTGGGCATGCTGTGGGAGCAGTTCAAAGCCACAGCCGTTTCCGACCTGACAGTAGCGGGGGCTTGGCTGGGTGTCCTCGCCTTCACCTTCCAAATCTACTTTGACTTTTCCGGTTATTCCGACATGGCCATCGGCCTTGGCCGGATGCTGGGTTTCGAGTTCAGGCCCAATTTCAACTACCCCTATATCGCCAAAAGCATCACCGAGTTCTGGCGGCGGTGGCACATTTCCCTATCCACTTGGTTCCGGGAGTATTTATATATCCCTCTGGGCGGCAACCGCTGCTCCAAGCCTCGGTGGGCTTTCAACCTCCTGGTGGTCTGGGCGGCAACCGGTCTCTGGCACGGGGCCAGCTGGAACTATCTTCTGTGGGGACTGTACTTCTTTGCGCTTCTGATGGCCGAAAAGGTGTATCTGCTAAACATTCTGGACCGGGCTCCAGCTCTGGTGCGCCATTTGTATACCCTGTTTTTTGTGATGGTGAGCTGGGCCATCTTCTCCCTTGAAGACTTCTCCCACCTGACCGGCTATCTGCGCGTTCTGTTTGGTCTTGGGCACGTTCCTCTGGCAAACGGGGCCTTCTGCTATTCTTTCATCAGTTACCTGCCCGTTCTTCTCCTGTCGTTCCTGGCCGCCACTCCTCTGGGTGTCAAGGCATACCGCCGTCTTCCTCGGCTGGCGGCCCAGGCAGGGGGCGCCGTCCTGATTCTGGCAGGGCTGGTGCTGTGCACCGCCTACCTGGTGGATGGCACCTACAACCCCTTTCTGTATTTTCGGTTTTGAGGAGGCGCACATCATGACAAAGAAATACAGCCTCTTCCTCACCGTTCTGTTCTGTGCCTACATTGGCGGGATGATGGTTGTCAGCCTGTTGCTGCCCAAACAGGAGTTTTCCCCGCTGGAAAACCGCTACCTGCAAAAGCCTCCGGCTTTCAGTGTGGCCTCCCTGCAAAGCGGCCAGTTTATGGAAGACGCCGAACAGTACGTCTCCGACCACATCGCGGGCCGCGACCTGTGGGTGGCACTTAAGGCGTGGAGTGAGCGCCTCAGCGGCAAACAGGAGAACAACGGGGTCTATTTCGGCAAGCAGGACACGCTGATCAACCGGATTGATCCACCCGATTGGGACAGGCTAACTGAGAGTATGGGCTATCTGAACACTTTGGCAGACAACGTGTCCGCCCCCGTGTACTTCGGTCTGATTCCCTCCGCCGCGGCCA
>JAYFPV010000147.1:0-1924 GCA_034927465.1 Lawsonibacter sp. | reverse complement strand
GAATACGGATTTTCGTTTCATGAGCTTGCGGCTTGTTCACCGAAGGCGAAAAAAACAAAAAAAAGCTGTGCCGCTGCAATTCAATACATCCTGTGCCATCCACTGATTTTGTGGGAGATGCGCCGAGCGAAAGTGCTGCCGCTGAAGGCAGTCAGTCTCGGCAGTGGAGTTGCGGTAAAAATATTGGAGCGGCATAGAAAATATATCATCGCATCGACCGAAATCTTGAATGGGGATTTTCCAAACCTTTCTGAGTATCTCAGCGAAATCAAAGCGGCAGTGCCCATAGGGCAGGTTTAACCGGTTCCGCGGCGGTGGAAGGTTGGATTCTATGCTTTGTGATATCCGGAATGCGGTTGGGGATGACCATTCGAGTTCGGACAGCTGGTTCAAACAATGCGGGGCGTCGTTCAAAGGCGTCGCGCATTGTTTGAATTGCCAGAATAAATTGCGGCGTAGCATCCGATTGCTTCAAGTTCTGGAACGGCTGGAACACGTGCCGGGGACTCTCTCTTGAAAACCTATAAAATCTATGCTATTATAGGGTATTAAAAGGAGGCGTCCCGTATGAAGATTTCTACAAAGGGAAGATACTCTCTGCGCATGATGCTGGACTTGGCGGAACGCCAGGGGGACGGCTTTGTGGCGCTTAAGGAGATTGCCAAGCGGCAAAATATCTCCAAAAAATATCTGGAGCAGATTATCCCCATTTTAAATCAATCCAACATTCTTCAGACCAATCGCGGTTACCAGGGAGGGTATCGTCTGGCTAGAACGCCCGCTCAATACACGGTTGGAGAGATTCTGCGCATGACCGAAGGTAATCTGGCTCCAGTGGCTTGTTTGGAACAGAAGCCGAATCAATGCGAGCGGTGCGGCGAATGCGCAACCCTTCCGGTTTGGGAAGGGCTGGAGCGTGTCATCAACGAATATCTGGATGGGATCACGCTGCAGGACATTCTGGAGAAGCAGCGGCAGGGATGCCACGACGATTACGTGATCTGATTCCGAGGGGCGGAAGGGTTGGAAAGGTCCGAAGTGAGCAAGTGCCCTGCGCCGTGCCCGCGCCCAGCCCCGAATTCCAAGTGCTGCCGCATATGGCTGCGCCGATGTTTTTTGGAGGAAATGGAAATGAAACGGATTATAACCATACAGGATATTTCATGCGTGGGAAGATGCTCTCTCACGGTGGCATTGCCGATCATATCGGCGGCGGGGGTTGAGACTGCGGTCCTTCCCACCGCCGTGCTGTCCACGCATACCGCCTTCCCCAAGTTTACCTTTCGGGATCTGACCGATGAGATACAGCCCATTGCGGATACCTTTACCGAGTTGGGCATTGATTTCGACGCAATCTACACCGGATACCTGGGATCCTTCGAGCAGCTAAAGCTGGTTGAGCGGTTCTTTTCCACGTTTCAAACAGAGAAGACATCCATCTTCATTGATCCGGTGATGGCCGACCACGGCCAGCTCTATCATGGCTTTACGCAGGAATTTGCAGACCGCATGGCAGCGCTTTCTTCCAAGGCCGACTTGATCCTGCCAAACCTAACCGAGGCATCGTTCATGCTCCACCTGCCATACCGGGAGGAGTATGACGAGACATACATTCGGGAGGTGCTGGTGAAGCTTACCGATCTTGGTGCAAAACGCGCCGCGCTTACGGGAGTCAGCTTTGAGCCGGACAAAATCGGGTTCTATTTGTACGACGCCCAGACGCGGGAGTTTGATTGCTATTTCAACGAACGGCTGCCGGCTTCCTATCACGGAACCGGAGATGTCTTTGCCTCCAGCGCACTTGGCGCCTATATGAGAGGGCTGAGCATTGCGGATGCGTTGACTGTGGCGGTAGACTTTACACTGGAGTGCGTGCGAAAAACCATGCTTGACCCAGATCACCGCACCTACGGAGTAAATTTTG
>JAYFPV010000107.1:0-6482 GCA_034927465.1 Lawsonibacter sp. | reverse complement strand
GGCCAACGCAGGACAGAAGGATGCCGGCCGCACCCAGAATCAGACCCTTCAGCACACTGCCGTCGGAGACCGCCACCATCATGGACAGGCCGAACAGGGCCAGCATGCAGTATTCGGCGGCGCTGAACGAGATGGTGAATCGGGCGATAGGGGTGGAAAATAGAATGAGGCAGAACGTGGAAAAAACTCCGCCGAGGAAGGAGTAAATGACGTTGATGCCAAGTGCCAGTCCACCTTTTCCCTGACGATACAGGCTGTATCCGTCAAAGGCCTGACAGATGGAGGCGGGGGTGCCGGGCGTGTTGACCAGAATGGCGGAGATGCCGCCGGCAAAGATGGCGGCATTCCACAGCCCCATCAGCATGGCAAAGCCGTTGGCCGGCGCGAACCAGAAGGTAATCGGGGTCATAATGGCAATGCCCATGGTGGCGGATAGACCGGGCAGCGCGCCGATGACCGTGCCGATGATGACGCCCAGGGCCAGAAACAGCAAAACGGAGGGCTGAACACACTGCTGCAGTGCTCCAAGCCAAATTTCAACTGACATATGTGTCCGCCTCCTTTACATGTTGAATTGGACCGAGAAGCCCAGGATAAATGCGCCGTAAATAAAAGCGGTAAATACCGCAGTGTAGATAAGGTTATAGCGCAGCTTGCGCCCAAACACCAGGTTCAGCATAAAACAGAGGGCGGCCATGCAAACAATAAACTGCTTGGTGGTCTGCCACAGGATGAAAAAGATCACAATGAACAATGCGGCCAGCCCAAGAACCTTTAGATTATGCTTGACCTCGGCGTCAACCTGAAAGTATTGGACCGTTCCTTTTTGCAGGACGCCGCGGATCATCAGAGCCGTGCCCAGAATTCCGACGATAAAGCCCAGCAGAATCGGGAAAAAACCGGCGCCCGGGACGCCGTCGGAGGACTGGGCGTTGAATCGCATGGTATGTTCCAAAAGCGTGTAAATGGCCACGGAATAACCGAATATCGCGGTAATCAGACCGGGGATCGTATCGCCTTTATGCATGTGGGAGGACCTCCTATTCTCTCGGCAGTGCGGAACGCCGCGCTCACGCCCGTAGGCCTGAGCGCGGCGTTCCGAGATTTGTGTTAGGCAATGCCCAGCTTGGGAATCAGTTCGCCGTAATAAGCCAACTCTTCAGAGGCTTTCTTGTCCATATCGGCGCCGCTGAGATACGCGTGCTCAAAGCCGCGCTCGGCCAGCAGGCTCTTCACGGAGTCAGAATTGATCGCTGTTTCAGAGGCTTTCTCAAGAATGTCGATGATCTCCTGGGGGGTGTCCTTGGGCACGGCGAAGCCGCCCCAGCCCTGGATGGTAATGTCAATACCAAGTTCCTTCGCAGTGGGTGCGTCAGGCACGACGGAGGAGTGGCCTTCACCCAGGACGCACAGCACCTTGAAGTCGCCGGAGTCCACCTTATTCTTTACCTCAGAGGGGCTGACGGTAACAGCCTGGATGTTGTTGCCTAGCAGAGCGGCAACCGCAGGCGCAGCGCCGTCAAAAGGAACGTGGGTGAATTTCACACCGCACTTGTCCTCGATAGAAGCGGCGGCTACGTGCCAAATTGAGCCGGTTCCGGAGTTGCCGACCTGGATTTCACCCGGATGCGCCTTGGCATAGTCAATAAACTCTTGGAAGGTGTTCCAGGGGGCGTCGGCGCGGACCGTGACGGCGGCGGGAATAGTCATGGCGCGGCCGATAAAATGAAAGTCGTCCGTAGAGAGATCGGTGAAGCCAAGGGCGCGCAGCATGGTGGACTCTACGGGCATATACGCAATGGTGTAGCCGTCCGGGGTCGAGTTGCGTACCTGCTCCAGGCCGATCGCACCGGAGGCGCCGGTCACGTTGGAGACAACCACGGTTCCACCCAGAGCCTTCTCCAGTTCAGAGGCATAAATCCGAGCGGTGGTGTCGGAGGCGCCGCCGGCGGCATAGGGGACGATCAGCGAAATCTGCTTCTTGCCGGGGAAGTCTACCGTCGTTCCTTGACTGGTGCTGCCGGAACCGCTGCTCTGGCTTCCGCTGGAGCTGGGAGAGTTGGTCTTGCTACCGCAGGCGGCCAGAGATACGGCCAGCGCAGCGGCCAATGCAAGGGAAAGTATCTTTTTCATGTTCGTACTCCTTCTTTTTCTTGATTTATTTCACGCAAACTCGCGTTGAAATACAAAGGGGACCCTTACAGATAGGGGGTAACACGTTCCTTCAACTGAGCTGCCTGGGTCTGCGTCAGGTCAGTCAAAGGAGCACGCATGTGTCCGCCGGGAACGCCGCGGAAGGTGAGAATATTTTTGAAAATGGACATGTCGGCACCAAATTCCATCAGCTTGACCAACTCAGTCGCATATGCCTGGGCGCTGCGGGCTGCCGGAATGTCGCCGGCTTGAAAGGCCTGGTAAATGGAAATAAATGCTTCCGGAAACGGGCCGGAGCAACCGGAAACCACGCCGTCGCAGCCGCAGGCCAGGCAGGGCAGAAACAGATCGTCGGCTCCGGGGACGACGGAGAAGCAGCCACCGCGAATGCGCAGATACTCATTGATTCGGCGGACGTCGGCAAAACTGTATTTGACACCCACCACGTTTTTGCATGCGTTTGCAATCTTTTCCATGCAGGCGGCGGAGATGTCGTTGTGGGCCAGTTGGGGGATGACGTAGACATAGACGGGGAAGTCCTGGGGCAGAGAGGCGCATACGGTTTTGTAGTACTCCACCATGGCGTGCTCATGGACAGTGAAATAGCTGGGTGTGACCACCCCGACGCCGTCCGCGCCGATCTTATGTGCGTGCTGAGCCAGACGAATGGTCTCGTCCACCGTCATTGCACCCACGTGAATGAATACGGTGACGCGTCCGGCGGCCTTTCTGACCACAGTCTCGGCGACCAGTTCCCGCTCCTCGGCGGACATCAAATACATCTCACCGGTCGTGCCGCAGGGATACAGGCAATGGACGCCCTTCTGGATTAAAAATTCGGTCTGCGCCTCCAGTGCCGCCGTATCGACCTGATTGTCCCCGGTAAAGGGAGTGGTCATGGCGGTGATGACACCGTGCAGTTTCTTCATTGGGTTTCCTCCTTGTACAAGACATCTAAAACGTTCAGCAGTACTGAATGCACATTCGGTAATCTTGTTATTTCATGTGGATTTTAGCATATAGCATTTTGAATGTCAACAAACTTTTGTCGTTTTTTTATATAATTGATTGACTTTTTGAAAATTTTTCGTTGACATCTTGCGGAAAGGACGATAGGATATAGAAGGTTAGATTCGGTCCGATCCTTCGTTGGTTCCGGTTGAATCGTGCAAATTATGATGAGACGCAAAGGATGTTGTATTGTGCATCAAGGAAAGGGATCGACCGGCTCGGCGGCGGATACGCTTGCCGGCAGCCGGGTGACTGCGACTGCAAAAGCTCTGAAAGTTCTGGACTGTTTTACTCCGTCACAGACCGAACTGACACTGGCTCAAATCAGCCGCCTGCTGGAAATCCCCAAAAGCACCCTGCTCAATCAGATCCGCACATTGGAAGAAGCGGGGTTTCTGATGAAGGTTCGGGACGGACAGGCATACCGGCTGGGCTACAAAATTATGGAGTTGAGCTACTGTGCCCACAACGCTCTGCCGGTGGTGCAGTATGCCATTCCGGTGATGGAAGATATTCAGGTGGCCACCGGTGAAATCATTTATCTTACCTCCCACATCGGGGGCCGCGCATTTTATTTGGAGTGTGTGTATCCCAGCCGCAGATCCATCGCGTATTCGGTCGCCGGCAAGACGCTGCCCATGCACTGTACCGGCTGCGGGAAGGCCATGCTCAGCCAGATGCCGACCGAACAAGTGGAGGGAATCATTCAAAAGCACGGGCTACCCGCCGTTACCCAGAATACCATTACGGACCACGACAAGCTGATGGAATGTTTGGCTGCCTATCGGAGAAACGGGTATGCCGTGGACAACGAAGAGGAGACAATGGGTGTCAAATGTGTGGCGATGGCCATTCGAACCGGTCGGGGGGATGTGGCGGGGGCACTGAGCATTTCCGGTTCTACTCTCTCCATCCGGACGGATAATATTAAACAGTATGCCGAACTGCTTTCCCGGGCCTGCAACACGCTATCCCAGCATGCCTATCTGTTCCCTGCGCTCCAGGTGGAACCCGCTTTTTAAGATGAGGCAAGTACTGCGTTTTGATTTTTATACCCGGTTGAAGAAAAGGATGGGCGTGTAATGGCCAGGATTCTCAGTTATGGTTCTCTGAATTTGGATTACGTATACCACGTACCCCACTTTGTCGCGCCTGGCGAGACTCTTTTTTCAACTGCACGGGATCTCAACTGCGGAGGAAAGGGGCTGAACCAGTCAGTGGCTGCCGCCCGGGCAGGAGGAACGGTCTTCCACGCGGGGAAAATGGGCCGCGACGGACAACTGCTGGCCGATATGCTGAGCAGCAGCGGGGTGGATCTGTCCCTGCTGTCCGTCGGCGACGGACCAAGCGGCCACGCCATCATTCAGGTGGAGCCGGGGGGACAAAACTGCATCCTTCTTTACGGCGGCAGCAATCGGGAGATTACAAGGCAGGAGATAGATCAGGCATTGGAACGCTTTGGCCCCGGCGATTACCTGATGCTGCAAAACGAAATCAACGGCCTGGATTATCTCATGGAGCGGGCGGCCCAAAAGGGCATCTCCATTGTGTTTAATCCCTCTCCCATTGACGAAACCATTGTCCACCTTCCCCTTCAGCGGGTCTCTTTGCTGGTCTTCAACGAGATTGAAGGAGCCGCCCTGTCTGGCTGTACGGAAGGGGAGGCCATGTTGGACACACTCCGCCGCCGCTGGCCGGAGTGCCGGCTGCTGCTGACGCTGGGCAGCCGCGGCTGTATCTATGATGACGGTATCCGGCGCCTGTGCCACAGCGCTTATCAGGTGACGGCAGTGGATACCACCGCCGCGGGAGATACCTTCACGGGCTACTTTGTCGCCTGTCTGGCCAATGGGATTGAACCGGAGGCATGTCTGATGTTGGCCTCCCGGGCTGCAGCCATTGCCGTGTCCAGACCGGGTGCGGCCCCCGCTATTCCTACGATGGACGAGGTGCGGAAGTTTGCCGCTGTGACACCCGATTAATCGGGGCAGTGTTTCTCCGATTGTTGCGCAGAGAAAACCGCCTCCGTCCATTCAGGACGGAGGCGGTTTTTTGCCGGACAAAAAGGGGCGCGCCCCAAAGTCATCGGATCACAATGTTTTCGGAAATTTCGCACAGAGCTTGGGCTGCCTCCATGTCAAAGCGGCGGCTCCGGGCTAGATCAGCCAGGGAAATCATCCCGACCAGCTTTCCGCTTTCCACAACGGGAAGGCGGCGGACCTGCTGCACCGACATCAGGCGGGAGGCCTCCCGGCAGTCGTCTCCGGGGGAGACGGTGACACAGTTGCGGGTCATGATGTCCCGCACCATGGTTTGAGCCGGATCCTCCTCCGCCGCCACACACCGCAGCACGATATCCCGGTCGGTGACCACGCCGCGCAGATGCCGGTCGCCGCCGCACACGGGCAGAACGCCTACGTTGTGCCGGCTGATCAGACGGGCAGCCAGCGCCGCCGACGAGGTAGGTTCGATGCTGATCACGCTGGGGTTCATTAGCTCTTTTACATCCATGTAAAAATCCGCCTTTCTGATAAAATCTAGTCTTGTACCAGTTTACCCGGGAAAGCGGATTCTTATTCGAAAACGGAACAAATTGCAATTAACGTCCAAGCCAGCTGACGTAATCCTGGGCGGAGGCGACCCGGCCGACGGCGGAAAAGGAGGCCTGCTCCATGGGAAAGATGTCCCCAGCCAGAGCCTGAAGCTGTTCCCGAGTGACAGCATCATAGAGAGAAAGAATCTCGTCAACCTCGCGTACTTTGTTGTACAGCAGGGCGGAAGAACCCAAATGGCTCATCCGGGACTGAATGGATTCCGTGCCCATCAGCAAGTTTGCCTTGGCCTGCTCCCGTACCCGGTCTAGCTCTTCCTGGGTGGGGCCATGTTCGGCCAATTCGGATACCACAGCCCGCACCGTATCCAGGGCCTGACGCTCCTGTTCCTTGTTGGCCGCGGTGTATACCCCCAAAAAGCCGGTGTCCGCATGGTCGGACACATAAGAATAGACGGTGTAGCAAAGTCCACGCTTTTCCCGTACTTCCTGAAACAAGCGGGAGGAGCATCCTCCGCCCAGCAAGGAGTTCAGCAGCAGGAGTTGGGGCCTGCGCTCGTCCAAGTAGGAAAGAGCAGGAAAGGCCAGAATCAGGTGATTTTGCTCAATAGCCTTTTTTCGTACGGTGACGGCCGGACGGTATGCGGCCTGCTTTTGGGGCAGGGGCTCGCCTGGGGCCAGGGCAGACAGACAATCGGTCAGGTGGTCCACCTGGGCCTGGGAAAATCGGCCGGCAAGAGCGGCCACCATGACACCGGGGCGGTAC
>JAYFPV010000313.1:0-6251 GCA_034927465.1 Lawsonibacter sp. | reverse complement strand
CATTGGCTTTAACCACGTGGATTTGGACACTGCCCACGCCCTTGGCATGAAGGCAGTTCACCTGTTTTATCCTCCCAGCGGTGTGGCCAACTATGCGATTATGATGATGCTGATGTGCTGCCGACGGATGCGTCAAATCCTGGATCGGAACGTGGTACAGGACTATTCCCTGGTAGGGAAGATGGGAAAAGAACTGTCCAACTGCACCGTGGCTGTGCTGGGCACGGGGAAGATTGGCGCAACGGTGGTGAAGCACCTGTCCGGCTTTGGATGCAGAATACTGGCCCACGACCTGTATCCAAACCCGGAGGTGGCGCAGTATGCCCAATATACGGATCTGGACACCATCTGGGAGGAAGCCGACGTTATTACCCTTCACATGCCGGCGAACAGTGAGAACTACCACATCATCAATGCCCAGACGCTGGCGAAGATGAAACAAGGGGTCATCTTGGTAAACACGGCCCGGGGTGACCTGATTGACACGGCCGCCCTGATTGACACCATTGAAGCTGGCAAGGTGGGGGCCGCAGCCCTGGACGTGCTGGAGCAGGAGGACGGGCTGTACTACGCCAACCTGATGGGCAAGCCGATTCCAAACCGGGATCTGGCTCTGCTGAAGGCGTTCCCAAACGTCATTGTTACGCCTCATACCGCCTTCTACACCGACGAGGCGGTGGAGCACATGGTCATGAACACGGTGAAGGGAATTCTGGCCTGCGAGCAGGATGGGGATAACGCTTTTTTGGTGAAATAGAGAGAATAGGTATGCGAAGTAAAAAAACAGCGGTATGGAATTTTGCTCCATACCGCTGTTTTTTGTTTGGGAATGTTTATCCCTGATTCTGGGCCTCTACCAGCCGGACGCCACAGTATTTTTCCCGCAGCTTAGGCTTTTCAATCTTGCCGGTGGGGTTTCGGGGTACGTCGGCGAAGATGATTTTGCGAGGGCGCTTATACCGGGGCAGATCCATGCAGAACTGGTTGATTTCGTCCTCAGTGCAGGTCATACCGGCCTTGATCTGGATGATCGCGGCGGCAATTTCGCCCAGCCGGTGGTCGGGCAGGCCGATGACGGCCACGTCATGTACCTTTGGATAGGCGGCCAGGAAATTCTCGATCTGCACCGGGTAGAGATTCTCGCCGCCGGAGATGATAACGTCCTTTTTCCGGTCCACCAGGAAAATAAAGCTGTCTTCGTCCTGACGGGCCATGTCCCCGGTGTGGAGCCAGCCGTTTTCCAACACCTCGGCGGTGGCCTCCGGATTATGGTAATAGCACACCATGACGCCGGGACCTTTTACGCACAGCTCCCCCACGTCGCCCTGCTGGACAGGGACGTTCTGCTCGTCTACCACCTTGATCTTCCAGCCGTATCCGGGAACCCCGATGGCACCCACCTTATGAATGTTCTCCAGACCCAGGTGGACACAGCCGGGGCCGGTGGACTCGGACAGACCGTAGTTGGTATCGTACTTATGGTGGGGGAAGTAGCGCATCCAGTGCTTGATCAGGGAGGGCGGCACAGGCTGGGCGCCAATGTGCATCAGCCGCCACTGGGCAAGCCGGTAATCTTCAATCTTTAAGTCTCCCCGGTCCAGGGCGGCCAAAATGTCCTGCGCCCAGGGCACTAGCAGCCACACAATGGTGCACGCTTCCGAAGACACCGCTTCGAAAATTGCCTTTGGCGTGTTGCCCTTCAGCAAAACCGCCTTGCTGCCAGTAAACAGCGAGCCGAACCAATGCATCTTGGCTCCGGTGTGGTAGAGAGGCGGAATGCACAAAAACACATCGCTGTGGGTGGTCTCGTGATGGATGGCCTCCATCCGGGCGGACTGGAGCAGGGCTGTGTGCTTGAGCAAAATTGCCTTGGGAAACCCTGTGGTGCCGGAGGAGTAGTAGATGGCGGCCTCGTCCTCGTCGTCAATCAGCACCTTGGGAGCCATACTGGAACAGTTGGCGGTCGCTCGGTGGTAGTCCTCGGCAAAGGAGGGGCAGGTCTCCCCCACAAAAAGAAGAAGCAGTTTGTTGGAGATGGCGGGAATAATGGTCTCCACCCGGCCGATAAACTCTGGGCCGAAAAACAGCACATCGGCGTCGGCCAGCTTTAGACAGTAGTCAATTTCCTGCGCGGTATACCGAAAGTTCAGGGGCACCGCAATGGCCCCCGCCTTTAGAATGCCAAAATAAATGGGCAGCCACTCCAGGCAGTTCATCAGCAAAACGGCCACTTTCTGGCCCTTGCGGATGCCGCGGCCAAGCAGCATATTGGCGACCCGATTGGCCTTCTCGTCAAAGACCGACCAAGTGATCTCACGGCGGTAGGGGGCAGTGGAGGTGGGCTGAATGAGTTCATACTCCTGCCAGGTGACCCGCTGCTCTTCCTGCACCTCAGGGTTGATTTCCACCAGGGCAATCTCCTCGCTGTAGAGCTTGCAGTTGCGCTCCAGAAGATCGGTAATGGGCATGGCGTTCGACGTTCCTTTCCAAAGCGGGACGGCCGGCGTCCCACTGCACTTCATTGGTTTTTATCTTTAAACCATTGAAGTATCATACCCTATGAATTACCCGGATGTCAAGAGGCGGAGGAAGAAGTTTTCTGGTGTGAGTTCGGAAAAAATGTAATTTTCCTGTTTACCTTCACACTTTAATGTGCTATAGTTATTGCGACGCGGTCCGTTTTGCGGACTGACAACACGGCGTTAACCGAAAGGAGCAAGTTATGGCAAAGACAGGGCGCAAAGCGCGCAGTCTGGCGCTGTATGAGACCATCCTGAAGCTGAAGGACCTGGACGAGTGCTGCCGGTTTTTTGACGATTTGTGTACCCCTACCGAGCTGCGGTCTCTGGAGCAGCGGTTCGACGTGGCAGTGTACCTCCAGCAGGGGTTGGTCTACCTGGACATTCTGGAGAAAACAGGTGCCAGCAGCGCTACCATCAGCCGGGTCCGGCGTTCCATGCTGGACAACGGGGCCGGCGGCGTGATGCAGGATGTCATTCGCCGGGAAGGGCTGGGCCAGCCGGAATCGGACGACCCATTGTAACGCAGAAAAGAAAGCAGGGATAAACCATGAAACAACTGATGCTGGGCAACGCTGCCGCTGCCCGGGGGCTGTATGAGGCCGGGTGCTGTGTGATTTCCAGCTATCCCGGTACCCCCAGTACCGAAATCACCGAGGAGGCCGCCAAGTACGACGAGATATACTGCGAGTGGGCTCCCAACGAGAAGGTGGCCATGGAGGTGGCTTTTGGCGCCTGTCTGGCCGGAAAACGCTCGTTTTGCGCCATGAAGCACGTGGGGCTGAACGTGGCCGCCGATCCGCTCTTCACCATGTCCTACACCGGCGTCAATGCCGGCATGGTGATCGGGGTGGCCGACGATGCGGGTATGCACTCCTCTCAAAACGAGCAGGATTCACGCCACCATGCCATTGCCGCCAAGGTTCCCATGCTGGAGCCTTCCGATTCCGCTGAATCGCTGGCCTTTGCCAAGCTGGCCTACGAGCTGTCCGAGCAGTTTGACACTCCCGTGTTGCTGAAAATGTGCACCCGCATCGCCCATTCCCAGTCCTTGGTCGAGCTGTCGGAGCGGGTGGAGAAGGCGGCAATTCCATATGAGAAGAACATCGCCAAGTTTGTCATGATGCCGGGCAATGCCAAAAAGCGCCACCCCATGGTAGAAGAGCGCACCCGCAAGCTGATTGAGTGGGCCGAGACCGCCTCTATCAACCGGGTGGAGATGGGCGGCACCGGACTTGGTATCATCACCTCCTCCACCTCCTACCAGTACGTAAAAGAGGTCTTTGGCGACTCCGTATCCGTTTTGAAGCTGGGGATGGTCAACCCGCTGCCCGTGAAGCTGATTTTGGACTTCGCGTCTAAGGTGGATCGTTTGGCTGTGGTAGAGGAACTGGATCCCATCATTGAAACCCACTGCCGCTGCCTGGGACTGGACGTGATTGGCAAGGATGTGCTGCCTCTGGAAGATGAATTCTCCCAGAACCTGGTGGCCGAAAAGCTGAACGGAACCGTCCATACCGGAAAGGCTCTGGACGTGGCTATCCCGCCACGCCCCCCGGTCATGTGCGCCGGCTGTCCCCACCGCGGTCTGTTCTACACCCTAAGCAAGAACAAGTGCGTCGTTCTGGGGGATATTGGCTGCTACACTCTGGGCGCGGTGGCACCTCTGTCCGCCATGGACATGACCCTGTGCATGGGCGCCTCTATCTCCGCCATCCACGGCTTTAACAAGGCCCTTGGGGCCGAAGCCGAGGGAAAGACAGTTGCTGTTATCGGGGACTCCACCTTCATGCACTCCGGCATGACCGGCCTGGCCAACATCGCCTATAACCAGTCCAATTCTACCGTCATCATTCTGGATAACTCCATCACCGGCATGACCGGACACCAGCAGAACCCCACCACCGGGTATAACATCAAGGGAGATCCAGCCGGGAAAATCGACCTGGAATCCCTGTGCCGAGCCATGGGCTTTGGCCGGGTCCGGGTGGTGGATCCCTACGACCTGAAGGAAGGTGACAAGGTGATCAAGGAGGAGCTGGCCAATCAGGAGCCCTCCGTCATCATCAGCCGCCGGCCCTGCGCCCTGCTGAAGTATGTGAAACACAGCGCCCCCTTGGCTGTGGACCCGGACAAGTGCAAAAGCTGCAAGGCCTGCATGAAGATCGGTTGTCCGGCAATTTCCATGAAGGGCGGAAAGGCCTGCGTGGACAATACACTGTGTGTGGGCTGCGGCGTATGTGAGCAGATGTGCGCGTTTGGCGCCTTTCACAGCACCGCGAAGGAGGGCGAATGAACATGGAAACCAAGAATATTATGATTGTGGGCGTGGGCGGTCAGGGCTCCCTGCTAGCCAGCAAGCTGCTGGGCCATCTGCTGATGGAGCAGGGCTATGACGTGAAGGTGTCCGAGGTCCACGGCATGTCACAGCGGGGCGGCTCGGTGGTCACCTATGTGCGCTATGGCGACAAGGTGGCGTCCCCGGTCATCGATAAGGGCGAGGCCGACTTCATTGTTTCCTTCGAACTGCTGGAGGCGGCCCGGTGGCTGTCCTTTCTGAAGCCGGACGGCCAGATTGTCACCAGTACCCAGCAGATTGACCCCATGCCCGTCATCATCGGCGCAGCACAATATCCGGAAGATCTGGTGGAAAAGATGCGGGATGCCGGGGCAAAGGTGGACGCGCTGGACTGCCTGGCGCTGGCCGAGGAGGCAGGCAGCAGTAAAGCGGTGAACCTGGTTCTGATGGGTCGGCTGTCCCACTACTTTGATCTGCCCGAGGAAGAGTGGCAAAAGTCCATTGATGCCATGGTGCCCAAAAAGTTTTTAGAGCTGAACAAAAAAGCCTTTGCGCTGGGGAAGAACGCCTGAGACTGTGGAAGGTTTTTGGGGGTTGGGCAGGGCACGGAACGGGAGCTGTGTGCCGCGATGGCATCCACCGGCTGCGCGTTCAAGCGGATGTTCTCCGGGTTCCAATTTGTTGTTTCCCACACGCTCGCTAAAGAGCGGGAACCTGTTCCAGCGGTAGGATCACCGGTTGGACGGGGATATATATTTGGCTCCGTGCGGCGCTGTGTCTGGATGGCGTGACGCTGGGGTAATAAATCAGTGGACAGATTACCCGCCTGTGAGCGCGGGGGAGTGAAAGGAATGATTCCCATGGAGCGATATTACCAACAAGAGATCGAGTGTGCCTCTCGGGAACAAATTCGGGCCTGGCAGGACGAGCGTTTGGTCAAACAGGTGCGCCATGCCTATGACCATGTGTCTTACTATCAAAAGCTGATGAAGGAAAAGGGGGTCAGCCCGGAGGATATCAAGTCCGTGGACGACCTGCATAAGCTGCCCTTTACCTATAAAAGAGATTTGCGGGATACCTATCCTTACGGGCTGTTTGCCGTTCCTATGAAGGATGTGGTGCGACTGCACGCCTCCTCCGGCACCACGGGAAAGCAGATTGTGGTGGGTTATACCCGGGAAGATCTGGATATCTGGGATGACATCATTGCCCGACAGCTGGTAGCGGTCGGGGCGACCGAGGAGGATAAGGTTCATATCTCTTATGGGTACGGCCTGTTTACCGGCGGTCTGGGGCTGCACGGTGGTGCGACCAAGCTGGGCGCCACGGTGATCCCCGTCTCCTCGGGCAATACGCCCCGGCAGATCACCATTTTGCGGGACTTCGGCTCCACCATCCTGTGCTGCACCCCCTCCTACGCCGCCTTTATCGGA
>JAYFPV010000350.1:0-9524 GCA_034927465.1 Lawsonibacter sp. | reverse complement strand
CCCCAGCCATGAGCATGCACAGTCGATCCAGGCCATAGGCCAGCCCGCCGTGGGGAGGGGCTCCATACTGGAAGGCATTGACCAGGTGACCAAACCGCGCCTGGATGTCCTCCTCACTGATGCCAAGGGCCTGAAATGCTTTTTCTTGCATCTCGGGGGTGTTAATGCGGATAGAGCCGCCGCCCAACTCGGTGCCGTTTAGTACGATATCATAGGCCCGGGCCCGGCAGTTGGCCTTGTCAGTCAGGATCTTATCCGCGTCCTCCAGCATGGGCGCGGTGAAGGGATGGTGCATGGCCTGGTAGCGGCCCTCCTCCTCCGACCACTCGAACATTGGGAATTCGGTGACCCACAAGAACTTGAAATCTTTGGGCTTCAGCAGCTCCATCTGCTTAGCAACCTCGCACCGCAAAGCGCCCAGCGCAGCCCAGACGACGGAATTCTTTTCGTCGCCCACAATGAGAATCAAATCTCCATCCTTGGCGTCCGCCCGGCGGAGAATGGCCTGGTTCTCTTCCTCGGAGAGGAATTTGGCATAGGAACTGGTCATCTCTCTGTTGTGCAGACGCGCCCAGGCCAGCCCCTTGGCCTTGTAAGTCTTGACAAATTCCACCAGCTTGTCGATCTTTTTCCGGGGGAAGGCCTCGCCTCCACCCTGGATGTTGATCAGGCGGACCGAGCCGCCAGCGGCCACCGGGCCGGAGAACACGCCAAAGCCGCAGTGCTTCACCAGGTCGGAAATGTCCTTCAGTTCAAAGCCGAAGCGCAGGTCGGGCTTGTCCGAGCCGAAGCGGTCCATGGCCTCGTGCCAGGGCATGCGCAGGAAGGGCGTTTGCACGTCCACATCCAGAACTTCTTTGAACACTCGCTTTAGAAAACCCTCTTGAATGGTCATAATTTCGTCCTCGTCGAGAAAGGACATCTCAAGGTCAATCTGGGTGAACTCCGGTTGGCGGTCGGCCCGCAGATCCTCGTCCCGAAAGCACCGGGCGATCTGGAAGTAGCGGTCAAAGCCGGACAGCATCAGCAGCTGCTTATACTGCTGGGGGGACTGTGGCAGGGCGTAGAACTTGCCGGGATGAACCCGGCTGGGCACCAGATAGTCCCGGGCCCCCTCGGGGGTGGATTTGGTGAGGATGGGAGTTTCGATTTCAAGGAAACCGTTCTCATCAAAATAGTCCCGGGCGATTTTCGTGATCTTGTGGCGGGTGGCAATGGCCTGCTGCATCTCCGGACGGCGCAGGTCCAGATAGCGGTATTTCAGCCGCAGCATGTCATTGGCCTTAGAGTGCTCGACAATTTCGAACGGAGGAGTCTCCGCCTTGGCCAGCAGGCGCAGCTCGGTGACGTAGACCTCGACGGCGCCGGTGGTGATTTTATCGGTTTTGGACTCCCGCTCCCGTACCAGGCCGGTGGCGGCCACGACATACTCTGCGCGCAGAGAGGAGGCCTTCTCAAAGATCGCTTTGTCGGTACTGTCATCGAAGGAGAGCTGGACCAATCCGGTGCGGTCCCGCAGATCCACAAAAATCAGCCCACCCAGATCGCGCTGGCGTTGAACCCAGCCGCACAGAGAAACGGTTTTGCCTGCATCGGATAAACGTAGGTCACCGCAGTATCCGGTGCGGTGAAAATGTTCCATGGTATCCATGAAGATCAACTCCAATTAGTATTATAAATAAAAAATATGACGAACAGCATAAATTTAAAGTAAAAAATTTGGCTCGCTGATTAGCAGGAAACGACAGTTTGTTTGGAAGATACGCCCGGAAATTCAGTTTGCCCCCTTGTCGAGAATCGGTGTGCCCTGATTCAGTTGGGCCAAACCAGCCTGGATGTGGGCCACCGCCTCAGCGGAGGAGAGGATAACCTGCTCACCGGTACGCATATCTTTGATGGCGGACATGCCCTGTTTGATCTCGTCCTCGCCCAGAAATACAGCAAAGGGAATAGCAAGCTTGTCGGCATAAGAAATTTTCTGTTTGAATTTCTTCTGCTCGGCGTGAATCTGGGTGCGGATGCCCGCCTGGCGCAGCGTGGTAGCCAGAGAGATGGCGGGATCCAGATTCTCGGTCATGGGCAGGATAAGAACGTCGGCGGGAGCCGTGTTTAGACCGTCGTTCAGGTAGCCCTGATCCTCCAGGACGAAGAACAGGCGGGTCAGACCAATGGAAATACCAACTCCAGGAAGTTGTTTATCCGTGTAATATTCCGCTAAGTTATCATATCGGCCACCGGAGCAAATGGAGCCGATCTCCGGTTGATCCAGCATGGAAGTTTCGTAGACCGTGCCGGTGTAGTAGTCCAGGCCGCGCGCAATGGTGAGGTCCACCGAGAAGTGGTCCTCCGGCACACCGAAAGCGGAGAGGTACTTGGCCACGGTGGACAGCTCGGACAGACCCTCGTCAAAGAGGGGGTGACGGCCCCGATAGTCTTCTAGAGCCGTCAGGACTTCAGTGTTTCCGCCTTGAATGCCGATGAATTTCAAAATCTCCGCTGCCTGTTCTTCGGTCAGACCGATTTCTTCGGACGTCAGCAGCTGGCGCACCTGCTCGGCACCGATTTTTTCCAGCTTATCCACCGTGCGCATGATTTCTCCGGCTTGTTCGGTCAGGCCCAGGATGGCGTAAAAGCCGTTGAGCACCTTGCGGTTATTGACCCGGATTTGGAAACGGTTGAGACCGAGCGCGGTGAAGGTGCGGTAGATGATGGCGGGGATTTCCGCGTCATTGGAGATGTCCAGCTTGCCGTCGCCGATGACGTCAATGTCGGCTTGGTAGAACTCGCGGAAGCGGCCCCGCTGGGCCCGCTCGCCCCGATAAACCTTACCGATTTGGAACCGCCGGAAGGGGAAGGTAAGCTGGCTGTAGTTTTGAGCCACATATTTGGCCAGAGGAACCGTCAGGTCAAAGCGGAGGGACAGGTCAGAGTCCCCTTTCATAAAGCGATAAATCTGCTTTTCCGTTTCACCGCCGCCCTTGGCTAAAAGTACCTCGCTAGCTTCAATCAGGGGAGTGTCCAGGGCGGTAAAGCCATAAAGGGAGAAGGATTCTCTTAAAATGGCCACCATTCGGTCAAACTGGTTCTGCCGGGCGGGAAGAAGCTCCATAAATCCGGAAAGGGTGCGGGGCTGTACTTTACTCATGACATCAAAATCCTTTCTTTGGTTGGGACAAAATGGTTGGGTTTGGTTCTCGGAGCAGGGCTGCGGCACTGAAGACTGGGCAGCCTTTGTGTGCCAGAAATGGGCAAGAATTGACGTGGAGAGAGATAGATTCAGCAGCGATAGGGACAAAAAAGCGCACTCATCCCAAAGATTGGGACGAGAGCGCGTCAACGCTTCGTGGTGCCACCCAATTTCAGGTGCCCTTCCGGCACCCCTTTCTCCCTCTTCATTTGCAGGAAGGAAACCGCGCCCGTCTCCGGGCCCGCTGGTGGCGCTGTCTTTGCCGAAACCATTTCCCTGGGGGCCTCTCAACCAAGAGCCCCCTCTCTGTCGGGTGGTATTTCGGGTACTCGTGCGCCGTCATGGCGAAAAACTGATTGTATCTTTAGAAGGGTGCCCACGTTAAGTGGGCACAGTCTCCATGTGGTGGATCAAAGGGCGAAGGGCACCCGGTTTGGATTCATAACCTCGCGCCAATCCAGATCCCCCCGGGCAAGCCCATGGATCAACAGCTCTGCAGTGGCGACATTGGTGGCCATGGGAACGGAGTGCTGGTCGCATAGTCGCGCAATATACATCACATCTTTGTCCATCTCGTTGTCCAGCGGGGAGTTAAAGAACAGAACCATATCAATTTCATTGTAAATGATCCGCTGGCCAATCTGCTCAATTCCGCCGTGCTCATGGGATAAGAACAGGTTGACAGGCAGACCGGTGGCCTCCGCTACCATCCGTCCTGTGGCATTGGTTGCGCAGACAGAATGTTTGGATAAAATGCCGCAGTAAGCGGTGCAAAACTGGACCATCAGATCCTGTTTTTTGGTGTGACTCATAATTGCAATGTTCATGGTGGCGGAACCTCCTTGTTGTTTTTGGTGGCGGACAAAGCATTTATAGAATGCGCATGATGGGGACTTGCCGTCCTTCCAGACGCTGGGCAATATTCCAGCAGGCCAGGGCCGCACCCCGCCTGCCTTGGCTGGTTAGTGGCCGTCCCTGATTGGCGCACAACATCACCTGGGAATCCTCCGGAACGACCCCGATCAGGGGCAGGCCGGCAGTGTTCATTGCATCGTCGATGGTGGTGCGAAGCTTGCGCAACAGCTTGGGCTGAATGCGATTCATCACCAGATGAACCTGTTGGATTCCAGACAGTTCAGCGACCGTGCGCTGGGCATCCCGCAGGGAGGAAGCATCATTTGTGGCGACCACCAGTACCCGATCTGCCCCGCAGGTTGCCAACCGGAACCCGGCGCCCAAGCCAGCGGGGGAGTCGATGAAAATGTAGTCGTACATGTTGCGCGCAGTGTCCAGCAGCGCGCGGACTTTGTCTGCGGTAAGGCTGGCAGGAAGGGTCATCGGTGCGGTAAGAAGGGCAAGGCTTTTTAAATCGGGATGGGAGACAGCGGCGCGGGCCAAAGGGCATCGGCCCAGCGCGACGTCGGAAAAGTCCATCAAAGCCCGATCATTCAGGCCAAGGGAGATATCAAGATTGCGCAGGCCGATATCCATATCAATGCACAAAACGCACTGGCCCATCCGTGCCAGTGACGCGGCTGTACCGCCGGTGATGGAGGTCTTTCCGGTGCCCCCTTTTCCGGAGGTAACGGCGATGACAATACCCATGAAAAACCTCCAATCTCACCTACTAAAGTGTACCACAAATCTGACTTGCGTCAATGCTTTCCAGTTAAAAATTCCAAAAAAATTAACAAAAACGGGGGGAATTAGGTGCCTATTCCGCATCATTTTGGCACTTGCGGGGAAAGGGAGCCTACAGCGGCTCCTTCTGAATCTTAGTCCAGCGCCTTGGATAGTCCTTCGGGGTGGCGGTCATCTTTTCGATCAGAATAACCCGATGGACGACTTCAGTATCCGGAATGACATAGTCTGCATATTCCCGCACGCGGCCGCCCAGAATCCGGATGGCATGGGCGGCACCTTCCAGTTCGGGCTCGCTTTCCACCGATTTCATGGCCAGGAACAGTCCCCCGACTTTTACATAGGGAAGACACAGCTCTGCCAGCAACCGCAAGTCGGCCACCGCCCGTGCTGTGGCGAAGTCAAAGAATTCCCGGAATTCTTTTTCCTGGGCCTGTTCCTCCGCACGGGCATGGATCGCTCGGATGCCGGTCAGCCCCAGTTGGAGCGGTACTTCGTTCAGCCAATCCACTCGTTTGTTCAGGCTGTCTAACAAGGTGACGTCCAGAGAAGGGACTAATATTTTCAGCGGCAGACCGGGGAAACCAGCGCCGGTGCCAACATCAATCAGTGTTTTGTTTTGAAAATCGGCATAGTCCAGCAGGGCGGCGCAGTCCAGCATGTGGAGCCGGGCGACTTGGCCCGGGTCCCGGATGGCAGTCAGGTTCATCACCTGGTTCTTTTCCAACAGCAATTGGCCGTATTGAGCCAGCAGGGTGGGTGCATTCTCCGGGATGCGAGAGGAGAGAGACAGTTCCTTCAGGCCGGAGGCAATGATTTCTTTCATAGTGTGACCTCAAAAGTTGGACAGCAGACCTGTCACCGCGATGGGCAGGGTAACAATGGTCAGAAAAAAGCAGATCAGGGCCAGAATGACGGCAGTCGTGCGCCCAGGGGAGCCGGTGGTCCGCCAGCTCACCAACGACAGGACTCCAAGGCCGATTAGGCCTGGAACCACTAACAGCGGAGCCAGATTGCCCAGCATGGTTCCGCGGAAGTAGTAATAGGTGGTCAGAGCAAGGAACATGAGCGCGTAGACCAGCGCGATCCAGGCAAGGGTGCGCTTCACCGGAGAGGCTGGGACGTAAGATTTCTCCGTGGGTGGCTGTCCTTCGGGACGTTCATCCTCAGGCAAGTCGGATTTCTTGTTAATCATAGGGCCTCCTTCCTTTGTGCTCTGTAGAGGATTATACCTCAAACGCTCCGATTTTTGAGCAGGTCACGGATTTCTGTCAGCAGCTCTTCCTGAACGGAGGGCTCGGCGGGCGCGGGTGCCGGCGCGGGGGCTTCCTCCTTGCGGTGGAGCCGGTTGATGGCCTTAACCATACAGAAGATGGCAAAAGCCAGGATAATGAAGTCGAGAACAGTGGAAAGGAAGGCACCGTAGTTAATGGAGATGGCAGCGGATACCTCTTGCCCATTTTCCACCACTGCCTGTTTCAGAATCAGCTTCCAGTCGGTAAAGTCGATGCCCCCCAGAAGAATGGAGACAGCGGGCATAATGACGTCGTTGACCAGGGAGTTGGTGATCTTGCTGAAGGCGGAGCCGATGATCATGCCGACGGCAAGGTCAATGACGTTTCCGCGCATGGCAAAGGCTTTAAACTCGTCTAAAAATTTTTTCATCTGGTCGGTTCCTCCTAAATTGGTGCTTCTTCTGTTACGCATCGACTTTTGACAAATGTTTGGAGACAAAAACAGCCCGAACATGCTGCCATAGCACACAGGCCAGCGGGGTGACGGAGTAGACAACGAGCAGGCGAAGGATAAACAAAGTGCCGATTCGACCGTTGCCCAGCCGAGTGGCAAAAGTATCAAAGATCGAAATCACCAGACAGTGGTACAGATAGATCAGATAGCTTGCCTTGTCCGTTTTGATCAGCCATTCCGGCATTTTTTTCGGAAGGCCCACGGCAATCCAAAAGAAAAACAGAATGGCGCTGAGAATATACAGCATATGAATGGACTCTAAAAAGGGAACGATTCTTTGCCCGGTGAGAGACAGCCAGCAGAAATACAAATCGGCCCAGGTGAACAACACGAACAATGCGATGACCAGTCCGCGGTTCGACTGAAGCGCTGCAGCGAAGTTTTCGTATTGCCGTCCAATATAGCAGCCGGCCAAATAATAGAACAAGTAGGTCAGGAATACCCGGTCGGTATATTGAAAGGTTACCTGCGGCCAAAATACTTGCAGCAGGGCGGAGAGATTCTGCGCGCTGAACCAGGTAATGGCAAGCGCGAAGGGGAGCAGGAGCGCGGGGGACCACCGCTCTGACATCCACCGGAAGAGGGGGGCCAGCATTACAAACTGAAATAAGCCGACGACGAAGTAAAAGTGGCTGGACAGATCGCCCCGAACCACATAGCCAAAGAAGTCGGACAAAGAGAATGGAAAATAATGAAGCCCCCAGCAAAACCAAAGCTGGTATGCCGCAACGGCCAAAAGGTAGGGCAGAAAAATGGATTTCATCCGTCCGCCCCAGTAAGCGGACAGTGTGGACGGCTTGGAACGTGGTAGAGTGAGTTTGATGCCGCTGAGCAGGAAAAATCCGTATACGGAAACATAACTCAACCGCTGTAGAAGATAAACTAGCAGAAATTGCCAGCTGTTCCGGTCCAGATGCGTAATGGGCTGGGCGGAGCAGTGGCTCCATACCACCATGGCGCAGAAGATCAGATTCAGCCAGGGCAATTCGCTTTTCCTCTGGTTATTACTCATTGATATGCTTCCTTTTCTATACGTGCGGCCCAAATCGCTTGTGGCACAATGGATTCGGGCGATGACCGTTCTGGAGCCGTTTTTAAAAGAAAAAATGATCTGCTCTTGGGTTGAGAGGCTGAAAACGGCTGGAGACGGGTGCGTGAATTTTGGATTCGCGCTTACTTTTTAGGGATCATGCGCTCTAGCCCCCCCATATAGGGACGCAGCGCCTGTGGCATGACCACGGAACCGTCGGATTGAAGGTTGTTTTCCAGAAAGGCAATGAGCATGCGGGGAGGCGCAACTACGGTGTTATTTAGGGTGTGGGGCAGGTAGGTGCCGGACTCGCCCTTCACCCGCATCTTCAAACGGCGGGCCTGGGCGTCCCCTAAGTTGGAGCAGGAGCATACCTCGAAATACTTCTGCTGCCGGGGGGACCAGGCTTCAATATCGCAGGACTTCACTTTCAAGTCGGCCAAATCGCCGGAGCAACATTCCAACTGGCGGACCGGAATGTCCAGTGAGCGGAACAGCTCCACGGAGTAACGCCACATCTGCTCATACCACTTCATGGAGTCCTCTGGCTTACAGACCACAATCATCTCCTGCTTTTCGAACTGATGGATGCGGTAAACGCCCCGCTCTTCAATGCCGTGGGCGCCCTTTTCCTTCCGGAAGCAGGGGGAGTATGAGGTAAGAGTCTGGGGCAGAGACTCTTCCGGGAGCATCTGGTCAATGAATTTTCCGATCATGGAGTGCTCGCTGGTGCCGATGAGGTACAAATCCTCTCCTTCAATCTTATACATCATGGCATCCATGTCTGTTTGGCTCATCACACCTTCGACCACATTGCCGTGGATCATGAAGGGGGGGATGCAGAAGGTAAAGCCCTTTTGGATCATGAAATCCCGGGCATAAGCCAGTACCGCCTCATGGAGACGGGCGACGTCTCCCAACAGGTAATAGAAGCCATTCCCAGACACCCGGCCGGCGGAATCCATGTCAATGCCGTTGAAGGACTCCATAATCTCGGTGTGGTAGGGAATTTCAAACTCCGGAATCTTGGCATCACCGAAGCGCTCCACTTCCACGTTGGCGGAATCATCCCGGCCAAGGGGAACAGAGGGATCGATGATGTTGGGAATGAGCAGCATGATTTTGCGGATCTTCTTGGCCAGCTCATCCTCCTTGATTTCCAGCTCGGCCAGGCGGTCGGCATTGGCTTTTACCTGGGCCTTCACCGACTCGGCTTCGGCCAGTTTGGAAGGATCCTTCTTGGCCTGGCCCATCAGCATACCAACCTGTTTGCTGAGGGTATTCCGGCTGGCGCGCAGTTCGTTTGCTTCGCTAACCGCAGCCCGGTTTTCTTCATCCAGGGCCAACACCTCATCAACCAGAGGCAGCTTCGCGTCTTGAAACTTTTTCTTGATGTTCTCGCGAACTGCATCGGGATTTTCCCGCATAAATTTGAGATCCAACATAATTGAACTTTCCCTTCAATTTAAATAGTGTGTGAGCGGGTTTCCTTTCGAAAACCACAATTAAGTCAAACGCCAGAGCAGAGGCGCAGCCAGCTGCCGAAACCAGGCTGAGCATTCTTAATGTTTCACGTGAAACATGGGGGCGGCTAAGCTAATTAAAAGACAGCCGCGTAAATTTCCTGATACCGGTCATAAGGAGAGAAGCGCTGGTTGTCGGTGGTGCTCTCTCTAGGAAGGTATTCGGTGAGCGCGCTGCCCTGAGAGGAGTCCTCTATGGCTTGAATCAACTTGCGGCACAGAGTATATTTTTCCCGTATAAAGGCCTCATCAATCTGCCAAAACAGATCCATGGCCTGACAACTCTTATCCAAACGGGCCGTCAAGTTTTCGGTTTGCGCTTCTAAATTTTTCACTTGCCCGTTCAGATCGGTCAACTGGGCCTCCTGGTCTTTTACCTGTTCTTTCAGCGCCG
>JAYFPV010000334.1:0-5534 GCA_034927465.1 Lawsonibacter sp. | reverse complement strand
GAGACGCAGACGCCCTTCAGGTTTGATACAATGCCGAGATATTCTTCCAGGATGCTGGTGCCGTTATGCCCGCCGAAGTTGGTGCCGAGGCCAATGCAGATGGAGACCGGGCGGCCCAGTTCAAACGCTTTTTGGACAATGTATTCGACTCCGACCATCACGGCAGTGGCTTCAAACGCGTATGGCTGATCCGGTGGAACGCAAAACCGTTCCCGGTAATAAGGTCTGGCACCCCTGAGCTTTACCGCAATAATTTCCGCGTCCGGAGCCGCGCCGATAAAATCTCCGACCTGCCGCCCGGCGGCTACGGACGTGAGAAACGTTCCGTGGCCGAGAGTATCGGTTTCCGGAACAATATCGGTTGGCCGTTCAGCCCGCAGAGCGGCGTTGATCTGTTCGTTGGTATACTCGACTCCGACGGTAAAATCACTTGGCGGAGTTCCGATGGCCGTCTGGTCATAAATATACTGAATTTTGCTGGTGCCGTCGGGATAGACAAATGGCGGCTGGGTATAGTCAATGCCGGTATCGACAATCCCAAATAAAACATTGCCGCCTTTTAATTCCAAATAGGGCTGCTTATGAGTCTGCGTGATGCCAGAACGGTCCAGAATCTCCTGGTTCAGCGGACCAAGGATGAAGGGGATGGTACTCAGCACCCCGGTGCCAAATAATTTAAACAGCGCGTCATAATGATTTCGATTGACATAACCAAGAACGAAGCGATCCATCAAAGTCTGCGTAAGGAACACCTGCGGATCATTTTGGATTGCGTCCAGAAGGTATCCGCTTTTTCTTGCGATAAAATCCACGGTGTCTGGTAAATTGATAAAATCCAAAAGCTCTTGCCCATATTCCATAAGCTACCTCCCTAATAGAATGACTAGATCCCGCATGCTGTCGCACAGACGTAAGGCTCCGTATCCCCAGGACGGATTTGGATAGATCTGGCCGGGGCTGCGCTGTGCGGATCTGCAAAGGGATGCCTTAATGCGTTCCCCGTACAGAAACGGGTCGTTGCCACGGACGATGCCCCACTGCATCATTAATGCAGCTGCTCCCGTTACAAAAGGAGCGGCAAAACTGGTGCCGGTAAAGGTGTCGTATCCCCCGCCTGCCTTTGCAGACAGGATATTTTCGGCCGGTGCCACCAAATCAAGCTGGACTTGGCCGGCGTGCAAAACGTCCCCCCGCCCGGAAAACGTGCTGATCACATCAGTATATCCCTGGTATCCGCCCACGGAAAGAATCTGATGGCTGGTGGACGGAAGGGTCATGGTCAGCAGAATGGAGGGCTCCAGAAACGCAGTATCCTCCGTGACTTCCTCAATGGTCGGTAGCCAGATGTGGAACGATCCATCCACAATATTTCGGGCGTAGCAGACCAAAGTCCACACGCCGTCGGGAATCGATCCGGCCAGCCCTTCAAATTCAAAATAAATTTCCTGTAAAACGGTATAATGGTTTGGAAGCCCGAAGACCGCTTTGATATGGACGCCGTCCAGCACCGTGTCCATGGACCGCTGCTGGTTGGTTAGACGTGGGCTGATGCGGCCGCTTGGCGCGACCAGCTCGTATTCCACCGTATCTGCAAAATTTTTCCATAGAGTCAGATACATGCTGGGGCGGATGGTAGCCGTGGCAAACTCTACCCGCAGAATTTCTTCCTGAATGAGTTGCCTTGTGTAATGATGTCCGCCAAATCCCTCATTCCCGGATGCGCAGACAATGGAGGTTTTCCACTGCTGGGAGATGTCGGTCAGATAGGTTTCAAACAAAGACTGCCCGGTGTGCGATCCGTTGTTGGTACCGTAACTGATGTTGATGGCAACTGGCATATTCAGTTGCTTTGCGCGGTCGATCAAATACTTGACGCCGCGCATGATGTCGGTTGACTTGGCCGGATTTGGGTTTAGCTTCACCGCCAGGATGGCTGCATCCGATGCCACGCCGCCGTTTCCGGCCGCAATGCAGGCAACGGCTGTGCCATGGCCGTTGGTGTCATCGGAAGTTACCGCACTGATTGGCATGGCGCGGACTTCGTATTCTGCGCCGGACGAAAAACCGGCAGGAGGAGTGCCCGTTGCGGTCATATCCCAGAGATACCAGACGCGGCTTTTTCCATCTTTGTCAATGAATTCCGGGTGGGTGAGATCAATGCCGGAATCAATGATACCCACCGCCACCCCCTGACCGGTCAGTCCAAAGGCGCTAGACGGATTTTTGACTGGTGTGATACAGGCCTGGCGCATCGAGGTGTGAAGTTGGGGGAAAAGCTTTTTGGCACTTTCGAAATATTCGATCTGCGGCAGGGTGGAAAGCCGTTCAATGGTTTCACGATCCGTGGTGATAATCGCGTAGCTCTCATTCAAGATATCCACATTTACCCCAGGCAGATCGAGTACACCATTATATTTTATAATATACTCGTCCATGGCATTTCGTGCCTAATAGACGCAGTCGATGGAATCAATGGGCAGTTTAGACAGATCCCAGTCATCATTTTTCCGAACATAGGCGTAAACATATTGGTCATCAAATCGAATCGGGTAAATCCAGAAGGATTGGTTGCTTGTGGTCAAAATGTATGTGTACAAAAACAGATACTGCCGGATAAACTGAGGGCTGGTTCCCGGAAGAACCGGGGGGAGTTTAGGCGTAAGTCGCGGCGGCGAAAGAGGTATACAGCAGGCAGCTTGCATAATGAAATTTCCTCCATCATAATTATTGAATGCAGAAGGTGATCATGATATGAATACGAGAAAGGCGAGGATAATATGAGTCAGGACTATCCAGATCGGGGAAATCTGCAGGTCAGCGTATCAACAATGAATGATTTGATCCCGATTCCAGACGCAGTCGTCCGCATTTCCGATCCAACCAATGGAAACGTTCTTGAAGAACTGACAACCGACTCTTCCGGCCAGACATCAAAAATCGAACTTCCGGCACCGCCCGAGGAGTATTCCGTGACCGGAAATGGAGAAAAGCCCTATGCGTCTTACAATGTGACCGTGCTGGCAGCAGAGCGGCAGACGCTTCATATCGGCGGGGTTCAAGTGCTTCCCAACAGCACGGCACTGCAGCAGGCACCATTGCGGGTGGCGACGGAAAACGGCTTTAATGTGAAAAATATTCTGATCGAGCCCCATACGCTGTGGGGGGACTTTCCACCCAAAATACCAGAGCCGGAGGTAAAGCCGCTGCCAGAGCCCACAGGGCTTGTCGTACTGGACCGGCCGGTCGTTCCGGAGTTTGTGGTCGTGCATCTCGGGGTGCCTTCGGACGCATCGGCGCAAAATGTTTGGGTTCGCTTTGCCGATTATATCAAGAACGTGGCCAGCAGTGAAATTTACTCCACTTGGGAAACAGAAACCATTAAGGCCAATGTTCTGGCCATCCTTTCGTTTGCCCTTAACCGGGTGTTTACGGAATGGTATCGGGGAAAGGGCTATGAATTCACCATTACAAATTCAACGGCCTACGACCAATCGTTTGTCAATGGACGCAACGTGTTTGAGCAAATTTCTGTCATTGTAGACGACTTGTTTACCACCTATGTGACAAGAGAGAACATCAATCAGCCCCTGCTTACACAATATTGCGACGGGAAACGGACCCAGTGCAGCGGACTGTCCCAATGGGGTTCTCAGTCACTGGGCGAGCAGGGGTACAGCGCCATTGATATACTAAGAAACTTTTACGGGGCCGAAGTTTATCTGGCGTCCGCGGAAAAGGTGATGGGGGTGCCGCGCTCGTATGGCGGAACGGTACTCCAGCTTGGAAGCAGCGGCAGCGCAGTGACCACCATTCAGGTCCAATTAAATGAAATTGCAAATCATTTTCCCGCAATCCCGAAAAACAAAGAAAATGGGGAGTTTGACGAGGTAACCCAAGATGCAGTCAGGCAGTTCCAAACAATTTTTCATCTTCCGGTGACGGGGAGCGTTGATTTTGGGACGTGGTATGCCATCTCCAATGTTTATGTAAACGTGACAAAAATGGCCGAGTTGAGATAACCCATTCTATGCGTATGGGTGATAGCTACTACAAAAATTTGGGGTAAGTTATGATGTACCCGTTGTAACGTCGGAAAAACTCAATTCAAAGACTTCGAAGGGAGGAATAATTTGAAAGGGGATCGTCAGGGTTCCCGTTCATGGTTCGTCAACACGGATTTGAAACCTTTTATAAAAATTTTGAAAGCGGCCTCCGCCTGTCGAAAAATTCCTTTGGACTCGTTCGACAGGCGGAGCCGCTGCCCGCTTCAGCGTAGGTTTCAACCGAGCCTTTGCAGATGGAACCAGTGCTTCTGGACAGGACTGCCATTTAAAAAAACAAATTGCTGCGTCCCGCGAGGCCCTTGACTATTTTTATGAAGTGTCCTATACTAACAATAAAGTTGCACGCAATTGTTTAGTGTATCTATTATTTGAAGATGGACTTGCTTTCTGAAGAGGTGCCGAACTGCGGCATTCTCTTGCACCCCGGACGGATGCTGCAGACAGACTTGCCGCCAAGAATAAAGAGACGATAAAAGATGAAGGAGGAATTTTTGTGCTGGACCCAAAACTTATTTCTATGCTGAGTGACCAGGAGAATTTTGAGTGGTATTCTGCGTATATTTATTTTGACATTGCCAATTATTATGCCGATAAGAACTTGAACGGATTTTCCAATTGGTTTACCATTCAAGCGCAAGAGGAGCGCGATCACGCACTGCTCTTCAACAAATACCTGCTGAACAATGGGGCGGTGGCCGTGCTGGATGACATCAAAAAGCCTGATTTCCAGTATGGTGATTTCCGCGCGCCAGCCGCAAACGCGTTTGAGCATGAGCAGATCGTTACGGCGCGGATCAACGCGATTTACGCTGTGGCATATGAGCAGAAAGATTTTCGCACGATGCAATTCCTTGACTGGTTCGTGAAAGAACAGGGCGAAGAAGAAAAAAATACAGAAGATATTTTGAAACGCTATGACCTGTTTGCCTCCGATCCCAAGGGACTGTATATGCTGGACAGTGAGCTGTCCGCCCGTGTATATGTCGCACCCTCGCTTATCATCTGAATCGTTTGGGGCAAAAAAGGCACCGCGGAGAGTTCAGTTCTCCGCGGTGCCTTTTTAAATTTTGGATGGCTCATCTGATGCTGTTTCGATGTCCTCCGACCAGGAAAGCTGATCCATCACCTGGTAGAGCAGATGGTACAGTGAGGAAACTTCTTCCGGACACAGGCGGACGCAGGCGCGGATCCGATCCGGAATTTCCTCCGCCTTCGCTTCCAATGCCGCACCCGCTTCCGTAAGGGTGACAATCAGGTTTCGCTCGTCATTCCGGTCCCGTTTGCGTGTGACAAAACCGGCCGTTTCCAGCCGTTTCAGCAGCGGAGTGAGTGTCCCAGAGTCCA
Organism: Lawsonibacter sp.; assembly: GCA_034927465.1. Taxonomy (GTDB): domain Bacteria; phylum Bacillota; class Clostridia; order Oscillospirales; family Oscillospiraceae; genus Lawsonibacter. The sequence goes on along the minus strand of JAYFPV010000334.1, from coordinate 126 downwards.
AATGCAATTTTCCCCCGAGCTGCTTCACGTTAATCGACGTTTCTTCCCACAGTACCATCATCGTGATGTACTGCGTATACGTCAGCCCGATTTGATCCAAAGCTGGTTTGTATGCCTTGATCATCG
>JAYFPV010000493.1:0-9333 GCA_034927465.1 Lawsonibacter sp. | reverse complement strand
TACCGATCTTGAATCCAAAAGGGCATGCGATCTATTCGTTGGCTGTGATTGGGGAAGAAAATCGAATTTATCAAAAGAATATGGATCGTATCTGTGCTGATCTGGTAGAGACAGCACAGCGGTTGGCCGGAGAACTGGACTTTCTAATGGGCTGAGCCGATTGAAACAAAATCCAGCTGCCATTGGAAGGAGACACGGGAAAGTCTACACATATACCAAAAAGGCTGGGGCGTTAGAAATACGTCCCAGCCTTTTCAAATTTTTTGTCCCCTTAATGCGGCGCTGGTAAATTGGATGCCGCGGTCGCTGTGCAGGGTCATCCCATGAACGCAGAACCGCTCACGGCGCAGCGTGATGTATTCATACAGCCGTTTCAGCCTTACCGCTTCCGTTCTTTGACGAAAACGCCGAGCGCATCCTTGAGAATCTCATTGGCTTTCCGCAGCTCCGTGATTACCTTAATCAGCCGGCGCTCGTTCTCGGAAAGCGGTGTGTCACGGCGAATGCCGCTGCCAGCCAAGACGTGATCTCCAAAGGCTGTTCGCTTCTGCCGCCACTCGGCCAGAAAGTAGTATGGAATGGTATCCTTGCAAAATGCTCCGCCCAAGAGTGCGCTTCTTCTGCTTTTTAATTTTCGCTGGATTTATGTCATGTTGCCGCCCTTCATAGGGGATTGGGCGTGTTGGGCAAAGAACTTCAGAACACCGCTCTGGTACCGCAGCGGCTTGGGTGTCCAGGCGGATTTGCGCTGGACAAGAATTTGTATCATTTCTTCCGGCGTCTTCTTCTGACCGGCAACTCCCACCAGATTCAGTCCGCGCCCGGCTACGTCGATATGAATCAAATCACCTTCCTCAACCAAGGCAATGGGACCGCCCTCGGCCGCCTCTGGGGAGATGTGCCCGATGGCGGGGCCTTTTGAGGCACCGGAAAATCGCCCGTCAGTCAAAAGCGCAATAGATGAGGCCAGCTCTGGGTCGGAGGAAATGGCCTCCGTTGTATAGAACATCTCCGGCATTCCGCTGCCCCGGGGGCCTTCGTAACGGATGATGACGGCATCGCCGGGTTTAATCCGGTGTGTCAGAATGGCGTGGATGGCCGCCTCCTCGCTGTCAAAAGGCCGGGCAGTCAGCGTGGTGTCGAACATCTCCTTCGGCGCAGCGGTGTGTTTGATCACCGCGCCGAGGGGACATAGGTTTCCCTTCAGAATGGCGATGCTGCCGTCGCTGCCCAGGGGGCGGTCGAAGGGACGAATGATGTCCTCTTTCCTTAGCCCCACCTGCTTCAGATAGGATTCGCACCGGTCATAATACCCGTTGGAAAGGCAGTCCTCCAGGTTCTCGCCCAGGGTCTTGCCGGTGACTGTCATGACATCCAAATGGAGCAGTTGCTTGATTTCCTCCATGACGGCGGGGACTCCACCGGCATAGTAGAAATACTGCGCCGGCCAGCTGCCGGTCGGACGGATATCCAACAGGTAGTGCATCCCGCGGTGGAGCCGGTCAAAAGTATCTCCGTCGATTTCAATGCCGAACTCTTGGGCGATGGCTGGCAGGTGCAGTAGGGCATTGGTGGAGCCGGAGATGGCTGCATGAACCAGAATTGCGTTTTCAAAGGATTCTCTAGTTACTATTTGGCGGGCGGTGAGCTGCTGCCGGGCAAGCCATACGGCCTGGCGGCCAGACTCCTGCGCCACCTTGAGCAGATCGGGACTGGTGGCAGGCAGCAGGGCGCTGCCGGGCAGCATCAGGCCCAGAGACTCCGACATAATCTGCATGGTGGAGGCGGTACCCATAAAAGAGCAGGCACCGCAGGAAGGACAGGCGTGCTGCTTATAATAGGTGAGCTTTTCCTCGGAGATTTCGCCGCGCTCGAACATTGCGCTGTATTTGCCGATCTGCTCCAGCGTCAGAAGATCCGGACCGGCATTCATCACACCACCCGTCACCACGATGGAGGGCAGATTGACTCGCCCGATACCCATCAGGTGTGCGGGCAGGCCCTTGTCGCAGCTGGCGATAAAAACGCCGCCGTCGAATGGTGTGGCGTTCGCATGGATCTCAATCATATTCGCAATCATGTCCCGGGAGGGCAGGGAGTAGTTGATTCCGTCGTGGCCCTGAGATTCACCGTCGCATATGTCGGTGGTGAAATACCGAGCACCGAAGCCGCCGGCCTCCGCGACACCCGCTCGAGCGGCTTCTACCAGGCTCAGCAGGTGTGCGCTGCCAGGGTGGCTGTCACCGAATGTGCTCTCAATCATGATCTGCGGCTTTGAAAGATCTTCCGGCGTCCATCCGGCACCCAGACGAAGTGGATCCAGCTCAGGCGCGATCTTCCGAAGACGCTGACTTGTCAGTTCGCTCCTTGAATAACCTCCAGTATGTGGGTTGCCGCCTGTACAGAAACAGCGCGGCGTGGGGGAGCACTGCCGCGCATCCCGGTACGGGCAAAAGGAAAGCTAGGGGAGCTGATGTACTGCAGCGGGCAGGTGCTTTTCCTCGGTGATGGCGTCCAGCTGGGTAAGGAGACCTTCCCCCACCGCCTTGAACTGGATAAGGGGAAGAGTGACCTTGGGCACGGAATCTGCAAAGGGTCCGCCCCACTGGAGCCCGTCTCTGATTTTTGGAACCAGGTGGACATGAAAGTGGGATACGGTATCGCCATAAATGGCGTAATTGATTTTATCGGCATTCGTATAGCGGGAAATCGCTTCGGCTACCGCGGAAACCTCCGCGAAAAAGCCGGTGCGCTGCTCGTCAGAAAGCTGCCAGATCTCATTACAGTGGCCCCGGAGTGCTACAATGCAACGGCCCCGGTGCTTTTGGTCGTTGAACAGGTATATGTCCGACCAGGTCAGGGTGGCCAGGGGTGTCATCAGCGCCAGCAGGCGTTCGTCTTTCTCACAGTAAAAGCAGTCCATGGCGTTACCTCTGCACACGGCCGGAACCGCCGCCGCCCATAAGCGTTTCCACATCGGAGGCGCCCACGCGATTGAAGTCGCCGATAATGCTGTGCTTCAGGCAGGCGGCCCAGTCGTTCCAGTCGGCGCTGTGGCTCTCCCTCAGGGTGATGGCGATCATTTTCATGCTGGGGTAAGCCGCCAGCACTTTGTCGCCCAGGGCCTTATACTTGCTGCGATCCAGTGCACCGGATTCCACCACAACGTCGGTGGTGATCTCGGTCAGAAACGCTGCGTCCATGCCATAGTTGGCCAGGGATACGGCCACGTTTGCTTCACCACCGCCGAAAGTGGCCTCCAGCATAGGGGATTGGAGAAAGCGTTCCTGACCGGGGGCTTTCAGACGCAGCATAATTTTGCCGAAAGTCAAAAATTTCATAGAGGAATCCTCCTTATTTTTGAAGCAGATGCACGGCGAAACCGTGCTTGGCCAGTTCGGCGACGGCCAGGGAGATATTGTTGGTCCGCACAGCAATATAGCCGCTTTTACCCGGATACATGGATTTTGTTACTTCCACAGAGGTGCTGGCAAAATTGGAGCTGTTGCCTTCCTTGGTTTCAAAGCCGAAGGCGCAGCTGAGCTGACGGCAAACCTCCATGGAGGCGGCATCATCTGTGGTGTTCACGCAGATGTGTGCCACCTCGAAGCCCAGAGCGATCCGCCGGGCCTCCTTGCACAGCGCGGTGATCTTGCTGAAGTTGCCGGAGGAGATGTCCTCCTTGGCGCACAGTCAGCTTCCGCCCACGGCATGGATAAAGGGCGCGGAGATATACTCGGCCAGATTCTGGGCGCTGACGCCGCCGGTGCCCAAGTATGGTGCGCCGGTATGCGCGGCACGTAGTTACAGCGTATTGACCGGATATTTGGGCGGAATACCGGTGAGTACGTCGATAATATTCTGTGCAGCTTTCGTTTTAAGCTCCTCTATGCCTTCCTTTGTGCTGTATGCGGTATGGTCAGTCAAAATGACATTATCCAGGCGGCAGAAGGGAGAGTCGGCACCCAAGGGCTCGTGATTGTGCGTATCCAGACCAGCGGCCAGAATGGCATTATTCTTGAGAGCGTCCAACAGGGCTGCGTCGTCAATCAGAGGACCCCGGCTGACGTTGATGAGGATAGCGGAGGACTTCATTTTGCTCAGTGCCTGGGCGTTAATGATACCTCGGGTCTCGTCGGTGACGTGCAGATGCAGAGAGATAATGTCTGATATCCGCAGCAACTCGTCCAGTTCCACTTTCCGCACCCCGATTTGGGCCAGCTCCTCTGTGGAAAGATAGGGGTCATACGCCACGATTTCCCTAAGACCGAAGCCGCTTGTCTTGCGGATCAGGGCCCGGGCGATGCGGCCAGCCCCGATGATGCCCAGTGTTTTCCCCACCAGACGGAAGCTGGTTTCCTGAAGGTTCCACTCTCCCGCACGTATCTTGCGGTCACGCATGGGAATGTGGCGCAGGCAGGAGAGCATAAGTGCCAGTGCATGGTCGGAGACATCCTCCATGCAGTAGTCGGGGACATATGTAACCTGAATGCCCCGTGCGGTGGCGGCATCCAGATCCACGTTTTCATAGCCCACGCCATAGCGGCTGATGACTTTGCAGTTTTTCAGACCGGCAATGGCTTTGGCGGTCATGGGAGCCAGATCCAACAGAATTGCGTCCGCGTTCCCACACTGTTCAATGAGGTCGTCTTCGTCTTCACAGTGGCACAACTTCAGCTCCGCGCCGATGGATTCGATCATTTTTTGCTCGATTTCGTAGCTTGCATGCCGCTCGTCGCTGACGCAAACAGTGTACTTTTCCATAACGTACTCCTTTACTTTACCAGATAACCGCCATCTACCGGGATCACGGCGCCATTCAGATAGTCGGATGCGTGGGACGCCAGGAAGATCGCGGTGCCCTTCATATCCTCACCAGTGCCCCAGCGGTGAGCGGGGATGCGGTCGGTGATCTCCTTATAACGGGGGTTGGAGGGGTCGGTGAGAGCGACGTTCATATCCGTATCCATATACCCTGGCGCAATACAGTTGACGTTAATGTTCCGGCTGGCCAGCTCGTTGCACATGCCCTTACTGAACTGGGCTACACCGCCCTTGGCTGCGGCGTAAGCCGGTACGGTTAAGCCGCCGAAGAAGGTCAGCATGGAGGCGATATTGATGATTTTGCCATAGGGAACGTTTTTTTTCAGAAACTCCCTTGCGGCCAGCTGGCTGAGGACAAAGGGGGCGGTCATGTTGACCTCAATTACCTCATCCCAATCCTCCGTGGGGAACTGTTCGCAGGGGTGACGACGCTGAATACCGGCGGCGTTGAGGATGATGTCAAGACCACCCAGCAGCTCTACTGCCTTGTAAAAGCCCTGCTCACGCTCATGCGCATCGGCCAGATTCACCTTCAGGCCGTGGCAGTCCAAGCCCTTGTCGCGAAATGCCTTGGCGACATTTTCCACCTTGTCGGAGGTGCCGAAAATCACCACAGAGGCGCCGGCTTCCATCAGCCCATGGGCCATGGCATGGCCAAGACCGCGAGTGCCGCCGGTGACGATGGCGCGCTGGCCGTTCAGATCAAATAGATTTGTCATATTTGAAGATCTCCTTTTCTAACTGCGGGGGATTTACTCATAAACTTATAAAGCTGGTCAGGGTGCCTGCAGGGAGCCGTCTGTGCGCCTGGTACGTGTCCAAGTGGTCACCGACGCCTCGCAGGGATACTTCATTGCGGTCTCCTCGTCCAGATCCACGCCCAGTCCAGGCTTTTCATTAGGATAGACATAACCGCCGTCTTCCACCAGCGCGCCGGGGAATACCTCCAGAAGAGCATTCTTGGGACCCTTGATCTCCTGAATCACGAAGTTGGGCGGTTGGGTGCCGGACCACTCCTGAATGCCGAAATTTTCGGCGGCCAGATCCAGATGGATGTTGGCTGCGTGGGCCACAGGGCACATGTCCCCTGGACCGTGCCAGGCGGTGCGGACACCAAACTGAGAGGCAAAAATCTGCAGCTTGCGGGCGGGCGTGATGCCGCCCAGCTGGCTGACATGGCAGCGCAGGTAGTCTATCAGCTGTCCCGTAATCAGGGGTTTCCATTCAGCGGGGTTGTTGAACAGCTCACCCTGGGCGATTGGGGTACTGGTCTGCTGACGGAGCAGGCGCAACCAGTCCAGCTGTTCTGTGGACACTGGGTCCTCCAGATACATCAGATGGCTGGGTTCCAGCAGCTTTGCGAGGCGGATGGCATCAATGGGCTGCATGCGGCTGTGGGCGTCGTGTATAAACTGCAGTTCATCGCCTAGCCGTTCCCGCAGAGCCGAAAATAGCTGCACCGTCTTACCAATATACTGTTCGGAGTCCAGATAAACCCCATCCGGCGCGTTGTGGGGAGCCGTGGCTGGTGCAGGGCCGCAGCTGCCGCCTCCGTATCCGCCGCACTGGCAGCGAATATGGGTGATGCCCCGGGCACGGTATGCCTCAATCCGGTCACAAAGCTCCTCCAAATCGCGCCCCTCGGCGTGACGGTAGATGGCAACACCTTCCCGCAGCTTTCCACCGAACAGTTGATAAACCGGCATATTGGCCAGCTTGCCTTTGATGTCCCATAATGCCATATCCACGCCGGAAATGGCATTGTTGCTGATGGGACCGTTGCGCCAGTATGCGTTGTAGTGCATCAGTTGCCAGAGCTGGTCGATGTTGGCTACGTCCTGACCTACCAGTAGGGGCTTTAAATATTCGTCTACCACCGTTTTCACGGCCAGATGCCGGTAGGCGAAGGTGGCGCAGCCAAGACCATAGAGCTGTGGTTCTGAAGTTTCCATCTTCACCACGGCCAAGTTGATGCCTTCCGGTGCGGTGAAAATAGTACGGATATTGCGGATTGTAATTGCCATTTACTTCACCAAATAGCCGCCGTCCACAGGAATGACCGCCCCATTTACATAATCCGAGGCATGGGAGGCAAGAAAAATGGCTGCACCCTTCATGTCGTCCCCAGTCCCCCAGCGGTGGGCCGGAATGCGGTCGGAAATTTCCTGAAACCGGGGATTGGCAGGATCAGTAAGGGCGGTGTTCATCTCTGTATCCATATAACCGGGGGCAATACAGTTGACGGTAATGTTTTGCCCAGCCAGTTCGTTGCACATGCCCTTGCTGAACTGCGCCACACCACCCTTGGCGGCCGCGTAGGCTGGCACGGTAAAGCCGCCGAAGAAGGAGGCCATGGATGCGATGTTGATGATCTTGCCGTAGGGCTTTTCTTTTTTCAAAAATTCCTGTGCAGCAAGCTGACTGAGCCGAAACGGAGCTGTCAGATTGACCTCAATCACTTCGTCCCAATCTTTTTTGGGGAACTGCTCGCAGGGGTAGCGGCGCTGAATACCGGCTGCATTGATCAGAATGTCCAGTCCTCGCAGAAGGCGGACTGCTTCCTCAAAACCGCGGACACGCTGCTCTTCACGGACCAGATCTACCACCAAACCGTGGCAGTCAAAGCCGCGGGAGCGGAACTGATCGGCAACAGTGGCGGCCTTTTCGGACGTCCCAAAGATCACAACGGAGGCACCGGCTTCCATGAGGCCCTCGGCCATGCCGTAACCAAGCCCTCGGGTACCCCCGGTGACGATGGCACGCTTTCCTGAAATATCAAACAAATTCGTCATATTGCTCTCCCACTTTTTATAATGCCCTAAAATTAGGAATTGAAAGTTTCAAGCGCGGGGTCCAAAACAGCCAGGTCATAGCGCCGACTGGGCTGCGAGAAAGCTGCCAGAACCCAGAAGTAAGCATTGCGGGTTCCCGGACAGGCCACGGTGGGGTGATAACCGGCGGGTGCCTGTACCATGGTTCCGGAGTGGACGGTGTGGGTGACGATATCCTCGACCTCTCCACTTTTTAGATAGCTGACATGGAAGCCGAAATGAGGCAGCGGCATATCAAAATAGCAGTAGACCTCCTCCAGATCCTTTTCGTGTTGGTGGGGTGGCCAGCTGGTCCACGTCCCCTCTCCGCCCCAGGTGAGGCCGCAGATTAGCCTGGAAGCAGGATCCTGAGGCGCCAGTGTGAACATGACCTCCCGCTGGCCCACGCCGCTTCCATGGATCTGATGGATGTCGCCGATGGGCTGACTGAGATCAAAGGCTCGGAACAGCGGCTGTCCAACGCCTTCGTATTTGGCGGCTGCGATATAAAAAATAGAGTCCTCGTGGGCGGTAATGCGAATGGAATCACCGCCGGGTAGATAGAAGGAGTCGAATTTTTTCATCTCCTGATTGAGACAAAAATGATCAGACAATCTTGCTGAGCCGCGAATCAAAACGGGGTTCATTTCCAATTCTTTGGTTTCTAGTGTATAGGAACGACCGGAGACGAGGTTCAGGCGGAAAATTTGAGCCTCGTGGCACTCGCATTGATCCGGTGTAATAACGGCGTGAAATCCGGGATCTTCGGGAGATTGAACGCTCCAGCGTTCCATACGCCCCTTGTTCTTCAAATTGCGCATTTCAATGCCTCCATTCAAATTTTACTCTATAAATCATCAGACAAATATCACTTTTTAAGATCCAAAAAAACGACCGGCGCAGAAAAGCTGCCAATCGGAAGGAAAATGGCCAATGGCTACCGCCGCGTTTTTTGCGGCGGCAGCCCCAAGCATTATTTACATTATGCAAAGCAGGTGCTGAACCAGGGGAAAAAGACCGTCAGGAAAAAGACGGCGCAGTAGCCGAACAAGAAAGGAATCTCCGCTTTTGCAATATCGCCCATGGGCAGCTTGGATACCGATGTGGCCGAAAAAATATTCACGGCAACCGGCGGCGTCATGGTGCCGATAACGTTGGATACACATACGATCATGCCGAAGTGAAGTGGGCTGATGTTCAGGCTCAGGGCGATAGGCCACAGAACCGGGACCAGCAGCACGCAAATGGCGGTGCCCTCCATGAATGTGCCGAAGATCAGAAGGATGATGGCCACCAGCAGGCAGAAAAGCGTCCTGTTTAAGTTCATTCCCGTCACGGTGTCCACCAGGGAGCTGGAGAGACCGGAATAGGTGAAGACCCAGCTGAAAGCGGTGGAGGCGGAGATGATGAACAGGATCATGGCAGAGCTTTTTGCAGAATCATAGAAGATGTTTATCAGGTCCTTGAATCTAAGCTCACGGTAGAAGAACATACCGGCAATCAGCGCCCAGAGGCAGGCCACTACGGAGCTTTCGGTGGGAGTGAGCAGACCGGAGTAGATGCCGCCCAAGATGATAATCGGAGTCATAAGCGCAGGGATGGCATCAATGACAATCTTAAAAATGTCCTTGCCGGTATGGTGTTCTTCCAGCGTGGGCCAACTTTGCTTCTTGGCGCAGAACGTAACCTCGGCCCGCAG
>JAYFPV010000226.1:0-9362 GCA_034927465.1 Lawsonibacter sp. | reverse complement strand
AAAATATCCATGCGAGCTTGTTCGGGATCGTCGTAATCGGCATCCTGAACGAGCTCTCTTTTTAGTGTGCGATAGAATGATTCCATGACAGCATTGTCGTAAGGATTTCCCTTGCGGCTCATGCTCTGCCGACATCCATATCGAAGCAGCAACGCTCTCGCGGAGATAATTGCCGATGTTTTCAAAGAAAACGAAGGTCGTTATGGTTCACGCCGTATTCAGAAAGTTCTTTTACAACGGAATATTGAAGTGAATGAAAAGCGGGTTTCGCGTATTATGAGCGAACTAGGACTTATCGCCAAGGGAGCAAAAAAGCCATATCGATATTATCCGAATCGCAGCCAATACGAAGAACGGGAAAGCATTTTGAATCGTGTTTTTATCGCAGATGAGAAAAATAAAGTCTGGGTCGGAGATATTACATACATTCCTACTCGACATGGTTTTCTTTATTTAGCTGTCTTTATTGACATCTTTTCTCGAAAGGTTATTGAATGGTCTATGGATACCAGAATAAAAGATAGCCTTGTTATGTCTGCATTTTATCAAGCAGTTGGACGCGAACATCCTGATGAATGACTGGTCGTACATACTGATCGTGGTTCTCATTATACATCGCAGCGACAATGCTGTCATGGAATCATTCTATCGCACACTAAAAAGAGAGCTCGTTCAGGATGCCGATTACGACGATCCCGAACAAGCTCGCATGGATATTTTCAAATATATCGAAACCTACTATAACACGAAGCGCATTCATTCTGCCCTGGGTTGGCTTAGCCCCGTTCAGTTTGAAATGCAAAATTCTTAAATGCTTAACTTTGTGTCTAGTTTTTCTTGACCTTTCCAAATTCTTGTTTTTTCATCTGTCTACTTGACAGGGAGCAGTTCAAAAAGCCGGATAGCGGGGAATCGTTTTATTTATTTGCGTAGGCCCGTTGTAGATTTCGGCATCGCAGTTACACCTTCAATAACAATAACAGAAAATTCTACGCTGGCAAAATGATATTGTTCTTTTGAGGGCTGTGTTCTTTCCAAAATATTAAATCTCGCGCGTATCTCCACCGGAGTCCACAACTCAGAATATCGGTCCCTAAGCATGACCTTAATGACCCCTTGATAGCTATGCCTTTGAAACGGTAATGGCGCAATAAAGTCGGAAGAAGCCGGATAAAAATATACATCCTGAAGCACAACCCGCTTCGGCTGTCTTTCGTTGCGTGCATAATTAAGAATTGCTTTTTCCACTTCCGATGTGACTTTAAATACAGCCCTCCCAAGATATTTATTTGTGGCCCCATCGTATATTTCGATATATGGCTGGGATACTTTGTCATACATAAACAGCCACCCCCTCGTACCAGTATATTCGAAAGAAGTACGGGTGGCTTTTCCCCAGCCTGCCTCGTAGTCCTCATGCAGAGAATCTGGCATATCAGTGCCCCGGGTGGTCAGTCCGGGACATTGTTAATGTCTGCCAGCGACGCAGAAAATGCAAGGCAGACAGGGCATATTACATTGTGGCGGCAAAGCTGCGTTATACCAAAGTGCACAGCAAGCCGCAGGTGCAGGGTGATGACTTATTGAGATTCCTCAAACTTGATGAAATGCGTGCGACCCGGAATAGATCCGAATCGCACGCGTTTTTTATGTTTTCAAAAAATCATGTAAATTTGAAGCACATATGGCCCCTTGTACAGGAAAAACAGCGTTTGGAACCAAGCACGCATCCGGCTAAAACTCCTTGCGGCGGTTTGCGTGGCTGAAGGCTGTTTGATCAGTATTTATTGGCACGTTAATACTTTCCGCCCCCGACCCCCGCGAAGGAAGGTGTATGATCAGACATAGGCTTACGCTGGTTCTGATCTTCCTGGAAGGCTGGCTTTCCGCCGTTGGAATCCAACCGCTCTTTCTGTGAGGAATTTTTCTTCAGCTTGAATACGCCGACGTCCGCTTTCAGCGTATTGGCCTGTGCAGAAAGTTCCTCGCTGGCGGCGGCCCCTTCTTCCGCAGCTGCCGCGTTGCTTTGTACAACCTGCGAAACCTCCATAATCCCCTGATTCACCTGCTCAAGGGCGGCGGCTTGCTCATTGGATGCAGTGGCAATGGCGCCAATCAGCCCGGATGCCTGTACAATTCCTTCTGCAATTTTATTCAGTGCACCTGCTGTCTCGTTGGCAATGGCTGTTCCGACTTTCACCTTTTGAACCGATGTTTCAATCAAAGCCGTGGTTTCATTTGCCGCCTGCGCGGATTTTCCCGCCAGATTCCGGACTTCTTCCGCCACAACAGCAAATCCTTTTCCATGCTGCCCGGCTCTTGCCGCCTCCACTGCCGCATTCAGCGCCAGAATATTTGTCTGAAACGCGATATCCTCGATCACCTTAATGATCTTGCTGATGCTGTCCGACGACACGTTGACTTCATCCATTGCATGGAGCATGTCCTTCATTCTGGCCGTTCCGGCTTCCGCGTCAGCTTTTATGGCCTTGGCAAGCTCATACGTTTTCTGCGCATTTTGTGCATTTTCTGTTGTTTGGGCGTTGATTTCTTCCATGGACGCCGACAACTCTTCCACCGAACTGGCCTGTTCCGTCGCGCTCTGTGAGAGGGACGTACTGGTATCCGCGATCTGTCTTGCACCGGCATCTACCTGATCGGCAGAGGTGACAATGGACATCGCCAGAACGTGAAATTTCTCTACAAGCTCGGAGAGCGCCTTGCCCATCACATCATATTCGGATCGGATCGTAATTTCCGCCGTCAGATCGCCTTCGGCAACTGCCGCAGTCTTCTGGACCTGTTCCATGGTACTGGAAATCATTTTGTCAAAGGCACTGGCCAGCTTCCCCACCTCGTCTTTTCGAAGGGCCCATAGCCTGTCTTTTTCTTCGGTAACTTTTGTGATATCCATGTCTCCGATCGCGATCATCTCGGCAAACGCCGCAAATTTCTGTATCGGTTTGCTGATCATCCCGGATATATAGCGACCCAAACCTATTGCGATCACAAAAGATACGAGAATCACAGCAACCATGATAATCATCGATATCATTGCCGCAGTCTTGCTATCCGCGATGCTTTGCTGTGCGTTGGATTCTTTCCGCTGCGCAAGCGACTCAAACGCATCGATCGCGTTTTGTGACTTGGACGCCGCGTCCCCAATCATAGACAGGATCTCTCCCTTTGATTTTCCAGCTTCGGAGGCTTTCAGAATCTCACTGATGGTTTCCGCATAGGCTCCATAAGCCGTCATGGTTGATTCATAAACCTGCTGCCCATCACCGCTTGTAATCGTTTTGCTGTAGTTGTCCATCTGCGTCTGAACGGCCTCCGTCTGGGTTGAAATTTCTTCAAGGTATTTTTTCATATCCGTATCGTAATACATGTACAGCTTGCAGACTGCGACTCTGAGATTCGTAAAGTCATTTTCCGCTTTGGTACTATAAACGATTCCCATGGTTTGATAATCATAGGCATCCTGCTGGTTATTGTTCATAAGTACCAAGTTGAAAATGCCAACCGCTCCAATGATAACTCCCAACAAGGCAATAAACAAGAAACCCATCACCAGTTTTTTTGATATCACAAGATTCTCAAACCATTTTTTCATGTCTCAACTCTTCTTTCTTTCATTTATCGTCCTTCATTTTTTGTGGCTTGTCTTTGAATACGTAACGTGCCGATTTCAGCTGACACAGAATCACTTCACAATTCTTGTACTGAACTGGCTTCGCACGTTTACTCGCCCAGCAGCTTCTCACAGTCGATCAGCAACACGATGCGATCTCCCATTTTCCCGATGTTCTTCACATATCCCCGGCTGCCTCTGGAAGCGACGTCCGGTTTTTCTGCAAGATTCTCATCCGCAATTGTCAGAACTTCAGAAACACAGTCCACAATTAGCCCCATTGACGTGCCTCCAAAGCTGATTACAATCATGCAGGTTCTGTCTGTATAAGCCATCTCCGGTTTTTTAAAACGGAGCCTTGCATCCATTGCCGGAATGATACTTCCCCTCAGATTAATGATACCCTTGACGTACTCAGGCATGTCTGGCATCTCTGTGATTGGCTGCATTCCGATGATTTCCATAACATGTTTAATCTCAATGCCATAGGTTTCCTCGCCAAGCAGGAATGTCAGAAACCGTCCTCTCATTGCGTCTTCCTCGCCGCGCACAATGCCTTCTGTCACGATGTCCATCATACTCCCCCTACCATTTCCCTGTTTTCTGCCCTGCCGGCATTAGGCTGTACCGCGACCCTGCCGGGCAGGCGTTCTTTTGGTGTGCCGTTCTGATGCATCGCCCGATTCGATTCCCCCCCACCCTTTGCGCTTCTACCTTCAAGCGCAGGCCAAAGAAGAAATGATGTTGCTTCTCTTCTTCAACTTTTTTGTATAATCCCTTCCATATATTACGTGCATATCCACACCCCTATCCGGAACAGGACAAGGTTCGCACCAAAATTCGTGGTGCTTACAAGATTTATTTCTCTTTTGCTACTTACTTATCGACATTTTTCAACAAAAAGTTTAGCCTATTATGCCTGACAATTGAGGAAATAGATGAAATAAAATTTCGTTAATTTAATTTATATGTTCAGTCACCACATTCAGCATGGCATATTCCGATTTAAAAATTGCATATTTTTCCGCCCTGGCATATGGTCAAAACACAAAATAACGCCCGAAATCATACGATTCCGGGCGTCTAAGTCTGTAAGGACATGCTAGACGTATACCTTCGAAAAAGCGGCAGCGGCCCATCCTATGGATGGGCCGCTGGATTTATTTGGACATAAACATGTTATTCGGCAGAAATCATGTAATAATAAACGGGCTGCCCTCCGGGCAGTAAACTGATCTCCGCATTGGGACAGGCTGCAGCAAAGATTTCTTCTGCCAGCTTGGCTTGGTCCTCAGTTACGTCTTCCCCGTAAAAAATGGAAATAAAGTTGGCTTGCTGGTGTCCCGCAGATCGGGCCAACCGGTCCAGCAGTGCCTCCAGGTTCTGGTCGGTTCCGAACAACTGGTGCTCCTCCAAAGCCAGGTAATCCCCCTGTTTGATGGTAAACCCGCCGAAGTCGGAATCACGGGCGGCATAGGTGACCTCACTGGTGCGCACCCGCCCAAATGCCTCGGTCATGGCGGAGGTATTCTCTTCTTCCCCGGCATCCGCATCGACAGCCAGCATGGCGGCAATTCCCTGAGGAATCGTCTTGGTCTGCAGAACGATCACCTTTTTATCCTCGCACAGAGGAATACACTGCTGGGCAGACATAATGATATTTTTATTGTTGGGCAGGATATAGACGATCTCAGCCGGGGTCGCATCAATCTCCTTCAAAATGTCCTCGGTAGAGGGGTTCATCGTCTGGCCGCCACCCACCAGGCGATCCACACCAAGGTCACGAAACACGGCCTCCAGGCCCTCACCGGCACAAACCGCCACATAGCCGAACTTTTTCTCGGGAGCCACCTTTGCGGGGGTGGCCTCCTCCTGCGCTTGGGCGACCTCCTCCAAAATTTCGGTATGTTGCTCCCGCATGTTCTCAATTTTGACTTTCAGCAGGGCACCATAAGTTAATGCCTCCTGAAGGGCCAGACCTGGATCGTTGGTATGCACATGGACCTTAATAATATCATCGTCGTCCACCAGCACCAAGCTGTCCCCCATGTTGTTGAGAAAGCCACGGAGCAGCTCCGGGTCTTTTTTCGTATCCCGGGAGCAGATAAACTCGGTGCAGTAGCCAAACTTGATCTCCTCGGTAGAAAACACTCCGAACTCGGCTTTGTCGGTCGGAGCAGTTCGCTCCTCCTCGGCCACCTCGGGCATGGGCTGGCCCCGCAGCTCATCCAGCATGCCCTGGAAAATGACCAAAAAGCCCTTTCCGCCGGCATCCACAACCCCGGCCTTTTTCAGCACCGGATTTTGGTTGATGGTATCGGCCAGGGCCGTCTGCCCCTCCTGAATGGCGGCCTCCAGAACCGCTTCCAGGTTGTCGTTCTCCCGGGCATATTCCGCGGCACGCGCGGCAGCCAGCCGGGAAACCGTAAGGATGGTACCCTCCGCCGGCTTCATCACCGCCTTATAAGCGGCTGCTACCCCAAAATCAAGGGCCAGGGCCAAATCCCGGCCATCCATAATTTCCTTTTCCTTAATAGCCTTGGCAAAGCCCCGGAACAGCAGGGATAAGATGACGCCCGAATTACCCCGGGCCCCCCGCAGCAGAGCGGAGGCCGCTCCCTGTGCCGCTTGCCCCACGGAATCGTATCGGTTCTTTTTCATCTCTTGGGCGGCAGCTCCGATGGTAAGGGACATATTGGTTCCCGTGTCGCCGTCTGGAACCGGGAACACATTCAGGTCGTTGATGGGCTGTTTTTTTGCACTGATGGCAGCGGCTCCATGGATGACCATCCGTTGAAAAGCCGCCGCGTCAATATTCTTTACCATAGTCGGCAATGTTCCTTTCTACGAATGGTTAAAAGCGCATGGAATCCACGCACACGTCCACCGAAGCCACCTCGACGCCGGTGGTCCTGCTGACCACATAGCGCACCTCACTCATAATGGAGCGGCAGACCGCCATCAGGTTCACTCCATTCTCTACGATAATATGCAGCTCGATCGAAACCGTACCGTCTTCGTTGTAATATACCTTGACACCCTTGGCCATGGATTCCCGCTTTAGGAGATGAACCAGACCATCTGTGGTGGAGCGAACCGCCATACCTTTGACACCATAGCAGTTGGTGGCCGCGCTGCCGGTGATGGCGGTAAACACCTCGCTGCTGATGCGAATCTCGCCCAAATCATTTTGCAGTTTCATGGATTGTTACCTTCCTTTCGCTTAGGATAGGACGTGTTACATGGATACATCGTATATTGTATTCGATTTTCTTCTAAAATACAAGACCCATTTGCCCGTTCCCCTCCGACCAAACCCGGCAGGCTTCGCCCTCCCAGATTCGACTCATAATTTCCAAAAACTGGAATATAATGACAGATACATGGAAATGGACAGGCCCTCATAGGGACGAAACCATTAGGAGGAAACAGGCATGACGGCCAGAGATAATTTAAAACAAAAACTGACTCAGCTACATCAACAGTCCAAGGAGACAGGCCAGGTTCAGCTCCCCGCATCGGCGCTGACGCTGGGGGCGGAGGTTGCCATCCATTTTTTGCTTGCGGCCGTGTTATCCGGATCGGTTCTGCTTGGTGACTGCGCCCCCTTCGGCGTGGCTCTGGTGGCGGCAGCCGGTTCCGGATTGTGCGCCGCCGCCGCCCTGTTGGGGGCCTGCTTTGGTTATTTGTGCATGCTGGGCTTTTCTCAGGGGCTGTGCTATGTATCCGCCTCGATTCTCACCTTTGCGGTGTCCTTTGCCTTTTATGACGTGAAATTTTTCCGGCGTTCATGGGTAATGCCTCTTTTGGCAGGGCTGATCAGCGGCTTTTCCCGGACCATTGTACTGTCTCAGGTGGGCTGGACCTCCACCAGAATCATCCACTTTACCCTGGAGCTGCTGCTGGTTGTGACAGCCGCCTGGTGCTATCGCGCGGTTCTGGTGCCCATGCGGTCCCGGCGCGAGGACCGACTTCTCTCCCCCTCCCGCCGGGCAGGGCTTCTGGTTCTACTGTCTACCTTGCTGATGGCTCTGGTACCCCTGTCTCTGTACAAGGATATCTCCCTTGGCCGCAGCCTAGCTGTACTGGCAGTCCTCTGCTGCGCCTGGCAGGGCGGCATTGCCACTGCAGCCGTTGTGGGGGTATCCATGGGGGCTGCCATGGATCTGACGACCAGCGGAATTCCCCTGTATACGATGGCATATGCTCTATCCGGTCTGGCGGCAGGACTGTGTCGCGGAAAACGGCGACTGACCTCTACGCTGGCCTATGTGCTGGTCAACGCAACCGCGGTGCTGTGGGCCTCGGACCGGGACGTTCCGCTGTCCATTTTGTACGAAGTCTTTTTGGCCTCTATTGCATTTTTGCTGATCCCGGAGCGGCCGATTCGCCGTCTTGGAGTGTGGCTGTCCCCCAGCGTTTCAGGCCCTTCCGACTTGCAGGGACAAAAAATTATCCAGCAAAAGCTGGAGTCTACCGCACAGGCCTTCCGCACACTGGGCGACTCTCTGCGCTCCGCCTTCCGGCCGCCGCAAAACGACAACGACGTTTCCACGGTTTTTGACCGTGCGGCCTCCCGGATATGCCGAAACTGTTCTCTTCGTGCAAAATGTTGGAAACAGGATTATACCTCCACGTTCAACGCCCTGAACGATGCCACTTCTGCCATGGTGGACCGCGGGAAGGCAGAGGCGGCCGATTTCCCCCGCCACTTTTCCGATCGCTGCCTTCATTTCCCCAACTTTCTGTCCGCAGTAAACGAAGAACTCACCGCCCTGTTCTACCGCCGGCAATACAACGCCCGCGTTCAGGAGAGCCGGGCCGCGGTATGCCGCCAGTATGCCCAGCTGTCCGACCTATTGAGCTCGGCAGCGGCGGAAATGAGCCGCGAACTGACTCCCGATCCTATACGGGACCGGAAACTGCGTCAAAAGATAGCGGAGTTAGGACTGAATGTGCGGGCTGCGGCGTTCCGGGATGGCCGTGGACTGCTGCGGGTAGAGGTGGAGGGCCCCGGCTGCTCCGCCCTGTCCCGCCCAGGCCGGGTTTCTGACCTTTCCCAGCTTTTGGGTGCCCCCCTTCGGGTGGAGCAGACAGACGACAACGCCCTCTCCCTACTCCAGCAGGAGCCCCTGATGGCGGTAGCCGGTGTGGCGGCCCAGCGAAAAAGCGGCGAGACGGTCAGCGGCGACGCGGGCACCTATTTCAAGCGCGCGGACGGCAAGCTGTATGTCCTTCTGTGTGATGGCATGGGCAGCGGCCCGGACGCCAACCGGGAGAGTTCTCTGGCCGTGCGGCTGTTGGAGCAGTTTCTTCAAGCCGGAGTCCAGGCCCGCCAGGCTCTGTCTACGCTCTCCTCCGCTTTGGCTCTGCGCGGAGAGGACTCCGGGGGATTTACCACTGTCGACCTGCTCCAAATCGACCTGTTCACCGGCGAGGGGGAGCTGTTCAAGATGGGTGCCGCTCCAACTTATCTAAAAAAAGGGACGTCAGTCCAGCGCCTCACCGGTTCTTCTCTCCCCGCCGGATTTAGCGAGGGGGATTCCGCCCCCCTGGATCAGTTTGCCCTGCGCCTTTCCCCCGGAGATACCGTGCTGATGGTCAGCGACGGCATCTGCGGTACCGGAGACGACAGTTGGATCAAGGAAAAGCTGGCCCAGTTCGACGGGGCCAGCCCTAAGGATCTTGCCAGGGACCTGATCACCCAAAGTCCGCAGGAGGTCACCGATGA
>JAYFPV010000063.1:0-3507 GCA_034927465.1 Lawsonibacter sp. | reverse complement strand
GCTGGCACGGCTCCCCTTGGCGGAGGGGAGCCGTCTGAATGGTAGGACAGTCGGCTGGCCGTCAGGAGAGAATGACAAGCCGCCGATTCCTGAAGAGAGAAACACCGGGAGAGTGAGAGAACCCCGGTAATCAAGCAAAGTAACGCGTCAGTTGGTCAGGCTGATCCACATGGTAAAAAAGCAGGCCCAGCACGTCAGCTTTGGAGTTATCGGAATGCAGACCGAGAACAGCATGGGTGCGGCTTTTTCTGGCCGGCTTTCCTACCAGTTCTCCAAAACGGAGAGTTCCGCATCCGTCTTCCTGATACTCTACCGTGACCTTCATTCCTTTGCCGATGGGTAAGTACATCACTTCATCCTTGACAATCGCAATGATCCGGAAATTTGTGATGGCGTAAATGGTTTTTTCTTCGAGGCAACGCTTATCCATCAAAGGGCGAGCCGAAAGAATGACGGGCAAAAACAGAATAATGACGGGCAAAAACAGAATAATGACGGACAAAATCACAATGTCGGAGAGGGAGCGGGAGTCAGCTGCCAAAGAGGGAATCAACAGGCCAGCGGCAGCCAACACGACAAGGGCAGAAATGACCCATGTGATAAGAATCGAGGATTGAAAAGTTTTATCCATCAGCCGAAAGGGCTTGGGACGACCTGACCAGCGAATCTCTTCTCCATCCCAAAGGGCTGCATGTAAACGGTTATCCATGGTACTTGCCTCCTTGTTTTTCATGGTCTTATTATAGCAAAGGCCCGATTAAATAGGTGTTAATCAGGGGGAATACCCTGTTAAAAAAATGCAAAGGCCGCTGCGGCAGAAAAAGAAACAGATGCGCCTGTCCCTTTGAACGGAAAGGGCGGCGCATCTGTTTTCACGTTCGTTGAAGCTCGGTTTGGCCAGTAAGGGCAAGACAGTCAATCTTCCAGCATCCGGTACCCGATGCCAAGTTCTGTGTAAATATACTTGGGCTCAGAGGGGTTTTCCCTTAATTTTCGGCGGATGTTGGCCATGTTAACCCGAAGAATCTGGTTGTTATTGTTGCCGCCGTATGGGCCCCAAACATGCTCCAGGATAAAATCATAGGTGAGTACCTTTCCAGCGTGGATGGCCAGTAGCTCCAGAATCTTGAATTCGTTCTGCGTGAAGTGAATCAGCTCTCCGCCTTGAATAACTTGGTGCTTGGCAATATCTACCTTCAGATCTTTTACACACCAAACATCACGCTGGATCCCCTGGCTCGTTTTCAGCCGATCGGCCCGGCGCAAAGTGGTTCGAATCCGAGCCAGCAGTTCGGAGACCCCAAATGGTTTGACCACATAGTCGTCTGCGCCCATATCCAGGGCCTTTACCTTTTCGGATTCCCGATCCCGAGCAGAGATAATGATGGTAGGGGTCTCACGGGGAAGACCGTTGAACTGACTGAGTACGTCCAGTCCGTCCATGTCCGGCAATCCTAAATCCAGCAGCACCAGGTCTGGACTGTGGGAGAAAAACAGAGACAGGCCCTCCTTGCCGGTGGTGGCGGAGACCGGCTTATAGTCGTTGGCAGTCAAAGCCCGGCAGATAAAGTTGCTGATTGCGCGCTCATCCTCAATCACCAGAATGGTTCGCTTTTCACTCATGGGATGTTTCCTCCATAGGGAGACCGAAGCGGAGTACCGCGCCGCCCTCCGGGTTGTTCCCAGCGACAAAAAATCCGCCGTGAGCCTTGATAATGCTTTGACAGACGGACAGCCCGATGCCCATTCCCCGGGTGGTATCGCCGGACAAATCCCGTGGCACAGGCTGCTCCAGCTGGATTGCCCGACATATTTCAGGGGCCAGGCCTTTCCCGCGGTCTCGGACCTCGACCACAGCCCAATTGTCCTGACGGAACAGGTGCAGGGTGATATGGTCCTGGTCGCCGGAGTGACGAATGGCATTTTCCAAAAGGTTGACCATCACCTGCCTGATGAGCAGGGGGTCCATAAGAAGGTACAGAATATCTTCCGACAGATCCAACTCCACATGGCAGTCCGGGAAACGCCGCCGGGTGGTGAGAATGGCGTCTCCCGCCACCTCCTCCAGCATTTCCTCGTGTTTTTTCAACGGCATGGTTTCATCTTGAATACGGGTAATGGATAGCAGATTTTCCACCATGACGATGAGAGAGTCGGCGTCGCTTTTCATGTCACGCAGCATGGAAATGTTTTTCTCGGAAACATCGGGGCTGCCCAGCAGAACGGCAACCGTTCCGGAGATGGCGGTCAATGGGGTGCGCAGGTCGTGCGACACAGCCCGAAGAATGTTACCGCGGATCGCCTCGCGAGCCGATTCCAACTGAATGGCGGCTTTTTCCTGGTTGAGCTTCTCGTTAAGCTCGTACAGCGCTTTGGTATTCTTTTCCCGGCGGATGGCATCCAGCGTCTGAAGCTTCACCCTAGAGGTCAACGTGCAGACCACGCAGGAAATGGCAAGCATAGACAGCATGGCCACGGGATAACCGGTGCGGCTGAGGGAGAACTTGGCGTATGGGACCATAAAGTAAAAATTGATGCAGAAGGTGCCTACAATCGAGGCCACCATTCCGTAAAAATACCCGGTGGTCAAAAGAGAGATGAGTACCACCGCCAGGACAAAGACCAGAGCAGAGTTGTTTTCTCCCCCCGTATGTGTGATCAAGATGCTGCTGGTCAGATAGGCACAGCAGAGAAACAGTATGGTAACCAACACATTTCGCGGAAGTTCAGGGATCCGATGGAACTGGGCTCCAAACCAATGATATGCAGACTGCATTCGCTGAGAGAGAACCATTTGAACCAACTTCCTTGCGATCAGAATTACTTCAACGGCGGACGACCGACGCAGGAGCGGATGACATGAAGTATTATATCAAGAATTTTAAACTGCGTAAAGAGAAAGAAACAGAGGAAAGAATTTGTCAAAACTTCGGGCATTTCCTTGTGAAGGGGGGAAAAGGATGGTATAATATCCACACTATTAGAATGGCGATTATACCTTGGTTTCTGCCATTTTTTCTGTCCCATTTTGGACAGCAGAAAAAATGCCGCATACCGCAAAAGACGCAGAGCGTCGCTGATGGTATGGATGTGCTGTTGTGCGGAAAAACCGGGTCCGCCATAAATGTTAAACCGGAGAAAAGAGGGCGTGAAGGATGACATATTCCTACAAAGAAGAATTTATTACGTTTATGGTGCGTTCCGGCGTGCTGACCTTTGGGGACTTTACCACCAAAAGCGGACGAAAGACCCCCTACTTTGTGAATACCGGAAACTATAAAACAGGGGGACAGGCCGCCAAATTGGGGGATTACTATGCTGCCTGCATTCAGGAGCATATGCCAGCGGGAATTACCTGCCTGTTCGGTCCGGCCTATAAAGGCATTCCTCTGGCCGTTTCCGCTGCTGCGTCTTTGTACCGCAATTACGACCGGGATCTGCCATACTGCTTCAACCGCAAGGAGGCCAAGGATCACGGAGAAGGTGGCTCCATGGTGGGCTATAAGC
>JAYFPV010000058.1:0-8325 GCA_034927465.1 Lawsonibacter sp. | reverse complement strand
GCAGATTCGCCTGATCATCCACAAAACGCCTATGCGAGCGCAAAATGTCTGGCGGCAGAGCAGAGCCGTATCCTTTGCGAGAGATACGGGATCAAGCAGTGCTGGCCGCGTCTGCTCAGCGCATACGGGCCATTTGACCGGCCTCTCACCCTGATCAGGTCGGGCCTGAGCGCTTGCAGACGCATCACACCCATCGATCTGACCCCGTGTACACAAATATGGGACTATATCCATGTTTCCGATGTGGCGGAAGCCCTCTATCGGATTGCAGAACGTGGTTGGCACGGGGTGAAATATCCGGTCGCTTCGGGGGTTGGAACGCCACTGTATACTTATATCAAAACGATATGTGAAGTGACTGGTAATAATATTCTGCTTGAAGGTGTTGGGAAAAAAGAATACCAGCCATCACAGGTAATGTACCTGTCCGGAGACATTTCGTTGACCGCATCCCATACGGGCTTTGCGCCGAAAATGACGTTTCAGCGGGGAATCAAACAGCTATGGAGGATGGGTGGTATCGATCATGAATGAAGGGAGAACGGAATGGAAGGTTACAGACGTCCCTGCCTGATTGCAGAAGCTGGTTGCAATCACAAGGGAGACATGAACATTGCAAAACAGCTTATTATGACTGCTGCGCTTTACTGCAAGGCAGATGTGATTAAATTTCAAAAACGCAGCAATCGTGAATTGCTGACCACGGAGCAATACAATGCGCCCCATCCGAATCCCACGCATTCCTATGGGAAGACCTATGGGGAGCACAGAGAGTTCCTGGAATTCAGTGCGAAGCAGCATGCGGAATTGAAAAAATGGTGTGAAGAGTTCGGCATTGTGTACAGTTCCTCTGTTTGGGACCTGTCATCAGCAAAGGAAATTGCCGCTTTAAACCCGCAGATGATTAAGATCCCTTCTGCCTGCAACAACCATACCGAGATGCTTACATGGCTGTGCGACAACTATGAAGGGAAACTCCATCTTTCTCTGGGAATGACGACACAGGGAGAGGAAGCAGCCATTCTTGACCTCTTTGAATCGAAAGGTCGTCTTGGGGACGTTGTCTTGTACGTCTGCACCTCTGGTTATCCGGTACCGTATCAGGATACATGCCTTCTTGAACTCAAAAGAGTGAAGGAGAAATACGGTGAGAAAGTCATGGAGATTGCCTTCTCCGGACACCACCTTGGAATAGCTGTCGATATCGCCGCATATGCACTTGGGGCATCGACGATCGAACGGCACTATACGCTTGACCGGACATGGAAAGGAACAGACCATTCCGCATCTTTGGAACCGTATGATATGATGAGGCTCAAACAGGATCTGGAAAATACCTATCAGGCACTTACCTATAAAAGTACAGAGATACTGCCCATCGAGCAGGTACAGCGCGACAAACTGAAATACAGAAAGAGGGAAACCCAATGATGACAATGCCGGGCGGTTCGAATCGGGACGCCATAGCTGAAAAGCTGAACTCCGTCCGGCTTATTATCTATGACTTTGATGGTGTGATGACGAACAATCGGGTCATTGTGGATGAAACCGGCACCGAAAGTGTGATTGTAAACAGAAGCGATGGGTATGCCGTGCGTCAAATTGAAAAAACGAAAAAGCAGATCATCCTCTCAACCGAGACAAATCCAGTGGTCGTAAGACGAGCCGAAAAATTGAAGATAGACGTGATTCATTGCGTGGAAAACAAAGCAGATACCGTGACGAAGTACTGTTCGGAGCACAATATCAGCCTTTGTGAGATCATGTTTATCGGAAATGATCTGAACGACTGCGAGGCAATGAAGCTTTCTGGCCTGAAAGGGTGTCCGGCCGACGCTGAGCCGGAGATAAAGGAACTTGCAGATTGGATCTCAGAAAAAAACGGCGGAGACGGCGTAGTAAGAGATCTGCTCAGGTGGATACAGTCAGCGAATTGCTGACCTGTGCTTGAAGGGGAAAAACGATGATGGCTTTTTCAGACTATGTGATTACATCCTCTGCAACGTATCTGCAGGCAATTGAAAAGCTCAATGAAAACGGCATTTGCTTTTTAATTGTACAAAAAGAGGAACGGGTTGTGGGCACACTGACGGACAGTGACCTTCGAAGCGCGCTTGCTGAGGGAAAATGTTTGGATGATACCATTGACAACGCGTATAATAGATCATTCCAATCTGTGTATGAAGATGAAGATCTGGCACAGGTGGTCGAACTGTTCGGAAACAAGAAAATCAGGTTCATTCCGGTGCTCAGCCGGAGCTGTGAGCTTGTAAATATTGTGACGAAAACTGCGCTGCATAACGCGATGCTCTATGACAAGGTTGTGGATCTGACCTATGATTTCATGCACGAGGATGAGCTGAACGTCAATAACGAGATATTCGTACGTCCGTGGGGGTTTTACAAGACAACGGTGATCAATGATTATTTCCAGTCAAAAGTTATTCATATCAGACCGAACGCCTCGCTCAGCCTTCAGTTGCATAAGCGCAGGGAGGAATACTGGATCATCGTCCATGGCACAGGCGAAATACAGCTTGACGAATCCAAAAAAACAGTATCGGAAGGATCAATGGTATACATACCAAAGGGATGCAAACATCGGGCCACAAATCGTTCTCCTGTCAATTCGCTGATTATCACTGAGGTGCAGCTTGGAGACTATTTCGGGGAAGATGATATTTTTCGGCTTGAGGATATTTACGGCAGAGTTTGATTGGTGCAATCGTCGGCAAGAAAGGTGGTGTGATGAAATGATCCGGAATCAGGCGTTGGGAAAACACATTTTAAATATAATGGAGACTGCTCTGGAACTTTCTGCTGGCCTTTCTGACTGTCTGCATCAAAACCAACCAGATCTGTTTCACAAAACAGCTCAGGAATTGATGAACAATCTTCTGATGATTCAGGGAATTTCCGGTCAGCTGAAAGAGGAAGAACGCGCACTGAATCTACCTGCGGCATCGGCTTCTGTTTTATCCTCACTGCAGGAGATCGTGAACTGCTCAACCGCAGATATGCATAAGGCGCTCCAAAAAATTGAAAATGAACTAATCCCGCTGACGGAAGAAATGAAGATAAATTTCTTCTTTTGGGGTACCGCATACCCAGATGAAGCTAAAATGAAGCACTATTATGAGCAGGATAGGTTCCGGTTATTTACAAACAAACACATCGTCGCCGGAGAAGCGGGTGGTGTGTATCAATACGATGTATCCATTGTCATCACCGCTTTTAATAAACTTGAGGTCACCAAACTGTGTATTGACAGTCTGATGAAATATTTACCCCGAACGTTAAACTATGAACTTATCCTAGTGAATCACGGTTCCAATGATGGAACAAAAGAGTTTTTTGAACAGCTAAAGCCTGACAAGCAATTGGATATCGCGGTGAATGGCGGAGGAAGCGCCGCAGTCAATCGAATCATTGAGGGAAAATATGCGGTGTGCATCAGTAATGATATTATTCTGACGGAGCATGCCATTGAAAATCTTTATCAATGCATCGCTTCTGATGATTCCATTGCTTGGGTTGTTCCGACAACGCCAAATATCAGTAATCTGCAGTCGATTCCGGCAGATTATAATAATCTGGATGGATTATTTTCGTTCGCTGCAAAAAACAATCAATCCGATCCGACAAGATGGGAGCAAAGAGTCAGACTATGCAATCCCATGGATATCAGAAGAATGTCGTCCTTCCTGGACGCCGGTTGCTTTTCCTATTACGTTTCAACAGAGTCAATGCAGTTTCCGGATGATAAGCTTTCTCTTTTGCTGCGCAGAAAAGGCTATAAATTGATGCTTGCCAAGGATGCCTATTGCCATCATTTTGGCTCTATTACATTAAAGGATGAAATCACACAAAAAAACGTGTATGATTTTTACTTATCCGGACGAAAAGCGTTCTTTGACGCCTTTGGCGTAGACCCTTGGGGATTGGGATTTTGCTTTGATTATCCGCTGTTTGAAAATTTCTATTTTAAGAAGACTGGTCATATTGATATAATGGGCATCAATTGTGGCCTTGGAAGTAATTCTTTAAAAATAAAAGAGGCTTTAAAAGAAACCGCCAAAAATACGGATGTATATTTAGTAAACTGCACGTCGGATGACCGTTTTGTTCCGGATTTACGCGGAATCTCCGATGAAGTCATTCTATTTACAGATTGGTTCACTCTGTTTCCACCCAAACAAAATGCGGCACGATATGATTACATCCTCGTAGAAGACGGTTTAGACGGGCAGGAAAACAGTCATCAAATCATTGAAGCAATCCTTACAGCCTTGAAGAGTGGCGGATTCTTTTTTGCCAGGCTCAGGGATCAGCCTTTGATCGACTGGATCAAAACGGAATATCAGAACGTGCAAATCATTCGAAGCGATACAGAAAACGATCAATGGATCGTATGTGCCAAATGACGTTCCGAATAATTGCGTACAGCGTCTCAACGGTCACCTGCGGCGCGATAAAGGGGCAGCTGCTCTGTTGTTGAGCAGCTGTCCCCCTCGTTTGTCAATCTCGTTTAGAACAGCTCGCCCCAACTCAATGAGGCAAATACATCGACGCTTGCAATGGAGGTTGCTGTTACCGTCAGCGTATCTCCCGGGGCGAGCACCAGATTTAAGCTGTCCAGCAGGAATTGGAGCGATTCCGTTTTCCCGCATTCAAAGCTGGCGAGTGCCTTTCCGGTGGCAGCGGTGTAGGTTGCCCCTGTATTATAATCCACAACGCTGGTATTCGTGGAAATATCCACATAAGTGCCGCCGGTCAGTGTCGCATTTTTCAACAATCGGAATGTTACGTTTTTGGTTCCGTCGGCACTGGTCGATAAAAAGTCAAGTCGCACGCGGACACGGTTGGTCTTTGTCTGAAACAACGATTTATTTCGGATCGTTAGAATGGCGGCTTCCGTTGTTACCGTTGTTTTCGATCCGAAAATAGAATTGCGCACATTGTCCGCGGAGTTTGGACTTCCTTCAATGAAAGCCATGGCACTTGGTGTTTGTAATGTGATATTGGTGGTATTGGTCGTATTTTCCACTTTGGCGTAAACGGGCAGCGTGGGATTATAAATGCTTGGATTTGTATTGCTGTTTGCATATGCGATTCGGTTGACAATAACGGCCTCTCCGGTGGTCGGGTTTTCTATCATAAAATCGATGGCGCCAAATCCAAGCCACTGGTATCGGATGGAATATACGTTTCCTTTGGTTGGATCCAAAGTGACGCCGGACAGTCCACTTCCGTCAAACTTATCTTTATTCCAGGTTGTTTGAGGAATCCAGTTGTTTGTACCGTTTTGTCTCCTTAAAACGCCGAAACTGGTTCCATCGTAGCCAAAGAAGAAGCCGTCTGTGTCATCGCCGATTCCAATCACCTGCGTATTCCCGGCAACACCGGCGGTGAAGAGCGCCGTGAATCGCACCAGACCCCCCACGCCAGGGGTATATCGCAGCGCATAGATTGTTTGGATCGCAGCGCTGGAACTGCCGGCGGTGCCTGTTTGAAGCACCGCCTTGCTGTTGGACTGCGTTACGGTCCCCGACACGGTTACCGTTGTTTTGACCAGGTCGGTGTTCACATTATAGTTAAAAGTCCAGCCGGCAACAGGCGTCAGCGTTGCCACCCGCAGTTCATGAAATGCCGTATACGGAAGGCTTTGCACCTCATCGTTTGTGTTAATATTTTTCACCAGAAGCGTGCCGTTGCTATCCGATAGCAAAGAAACCGGAGTCCCATTACTGGCGCTGTAAGCCAAGGCTTTAAGATTTGTTGGATTGTTGTTGGAGACTGAATGATTCATAATTACAGATTCCTTTCCTAACGTTTGACATCAATACCATTATATGCGAGTTGTGCGCTCTCGCAATTTCCCCAGTGAAGCCCGTTCCTTCGTTTATTTCGCCATAAAAAATATTTTCGATAAAGACAGACTGAGGAGAAGAGTTCTGGCAACAATTATCTAACTTAATTTTGGTAATCGTTTAGGCGGGGAAAGGGCGTTTGCTCGTTCCCCGCCTTTTGTTGTGCCTGTGCACCCGCTTACTGTAACCTGCGGCCTGCAGTTCATATAATAAGTATAGTAGGAATCCATCGAATAAAAGGAAGATGATTTAATATGAAGGTTGTTATTTTAGCCGGGGGATATGGAACCCGCATCAGCGAGGAAAGCCATTTAAGGCCAAAGCCTATGATTTTGATCGGAGACATCCCAATCCTATGGCACATTATGAAATACTATTCACATTATGGCTATGACGAATTTATTATCTGCTGTGGCTACAAGGGATACGTTATTCGGAAGTACTTTGCGGATTACTATCTGCACCGGTCCGATATCACATTCGATTTTTCCCGGAATAACGAAATCATGATACACAATAACGTGGCCGAACCATGGAAAGTTACGGTTGTCGATACGGGGTTAGATACCCAGACCGGCGGCAGGGTAAAACGCATTCAAAAATATATTGGGGACGAACCCTTTCTGCTGACTTACGGTGACGGATTGTCTGATGTGAATCTGCATGAGCTTGTCTCGTTTCATGAAAAGCAGAAAAAAATTGCGACGATAACCGCCATTCAGCCGGGCGGGAAATTTGGAGTGCTTGACATTGATGAAGATCAGACGGTCACAAGCTTTTCGGAAAAGAGCAAGGAAGACGGCGGATGGATCAACGGCGGCTTTATGGTGATGGAACCGCGTATTTTCGACTGTATTGAAGGCGACAACAGCGTTCTGGAACGAAAGCCCTTTGAAACGCTTGTATCTCTTGGCGAGCTTGCTGCATTCAAGCACCGTGGGTTTTGGCAGTGTATGGATACGCAGAGAGATCACACTTATCTGGAAAAAATCTGGAGTCAGAAGAAAGCACCGTGGAAAGTATGGGAATGAGGCAAGAATCAGCGTTTTCATCGTCACGGAACCGATCTATTTCGGCAAAGATCGAGTTCTGCGAACACATTTGGAAGCGCCCTAATATAATAGTATTGAACCCATAGAACTTATAGAAAGCGTGTAGGATGAAATAGAATGGCAACCTTAAATCTATATCCTTCTGATACAACTTTTGTATCAAAATACAAGCCTGATCAGAATTTTTGCACGAATCGTGGGCTTCGCATACAGAGCGACTATTTTGGAAACTGTTATACCAGCCTGATCAAGTTTGGTATCCCCCCTGGTATATCTGACTTGAATATAGTTCGCGCAGTTTTGTATTTGTATATTGAAAACCAATGTCTTACGAACACGGCAGTTCCCCATCAGATTCAGATTTATAAAAATCTGTACGATTTCAACGAATGCAGCGTGACATGGGATACTCATCCGGCCTATTTGGATACTCCAAGTGCCCTGCTCAACTTGAATGGTGGGATTCGCTTAGAATATACGACATGTGATATTACGCCTCTTTTTTTAGACTGGGCCGATAATCTAACGCTCAATTACGGCATGACGCTAGCATCCACGTATACTGGTACAAGCGGGTATACGCTGCTGGATTCAAGCCGGGGCAGCCATCCCCCATTTTTATTGCTCGAATATTGTCCGAAAAGACCTTGCTGTCCCTGCCCAGGCTGCGAAGAAGCCAGCATTCAATCCGATTTCAGTGACAGAGCGTTTCACCTGTACGACATGGCCTCAGAGCTCTTTACGCCGGCC
Organism: Lawsonibacter sp.; assembly: GCA_034927465.1. GTDB lineage: Bacteria > Bacillota > Clostridia > Oscillospirales > Oscillospiraceae > Lawsonibacter. The sequence continues at coordinate 653 of JAYFPV010000058.1, read as the reverse complement.
ATAAACATTTCCCAATCGCAAACCGTGTCGGTTTATGCGCAAAATTTGGGAGCCAATACGGTTACCGTACGGCTTCAGATGAGCCCAGACGGATCAACATTTTTAGATGACCCAACCATATTGACGCTGTCGGACGATAACCTTGCGATTGTCGTCCCCCAATATATGGCAAAATATTTCAGAGTGAAAGTCGCAAGTGCCGACGTGAGCGCCTATACGAATGTTCAAATATGGTACCAGTCACAACAATTAAATTACACCATGCAATGTCAAATTCCCTGATCATTGAATATAATACGATGGGCCCACTTTAACCCAGAAATTGTAAATGAGGAGAAAATTTCCAAATGAATAATCTCGTATTCAATACAACGGCAGCTGAACTAAAGGTTAGCATATATGGGAAAGACGCGGGAGGCAATGTTAAGTCCGTCCGCGTTGATGCCAGTAATAATCTGTTGGTCGCAGGTGACTTGACCATCGCGAATACCACGCTCACGGTTGCGGGCGACTTGACCATCACAAACACCCTGCTCACGGTTGCGGGCGATGTGACGATCACGAATACCCTGCTCACGGTTGCGGGCGATGTGACGATCACGAATACCCTGCTCACGGTTGCGGGCGAGGTGACGATCACGAATACCCTGCTC
>JAYFPV010000056.1:0-11435 GCA_034927465.1 Lawsonibacter sp. | reverse complement strand
GGTCTGCACCGACCAGAAAGTCATCGACGAGAGCATGAAGGAGCTGGATCGCCTGTTGCCCACTCTGGCGACCCGTGAGGTGGCAGCCCAGGCGTGGAAGGATAACGGTGCGGTTTATCTGGCGGATTCCATGGAGGAGGCCATTGGCATTTCCAATGACATTGCTCCCGAGCACCTGGAGGTTCAGGTGAAAAACGAGCGGGAGGTGGCAAAAAAACTGCTGCACTACGGTTCTATGTTCGTAGGGGACTATGCTCCGGTGGCATTTGGCGATTTTGTCTCCGGGCCGAATCACACGCTGCCCACTATGCGAACGGCACGCTACTCCAACGGCGTGTGGGTTGGCACCTTCATTAAGACCCCGTTCCACCAATTTGTGTCCAAAGAGGGCTGCGCCAACCTAGCCGAACATTGTATGCGCTTTGCCGAGGTGGAGGGGCTGCAGGCCCACAGAGATTCTGTAAAACTGCGTATGGAGGGCTAAACAATGGGAGTACTGAACGAAAAAAATTTATTTGATGTCTCCGGCAAAGTGGTTTTGATTACCGGGGCAGGCTCCGGGCTTGGGGAGGGATATGCCCTTACCTTCGGAGAGGCTGGGGCCACCGTGATCTGTGCGGGCCGGAACAAAACACGCCTGGAGAAAACCGTCAAAGAGATTGAGAAGAATGGCGGAAAGGCCCAGGCATTTCGGGTGGATGTCACGGACATTGCATCGATCCGAGCGCTGGTGGCGGCCATTGTGGACGATTATGGCAGGATTGATGTCCTGGTCAACAATGCCGGCTACGAAAATATCCAGCCGTTTACCGAGGTTACTCCCGAAGTATACGACGTTATCATGAACGTCAACCTGAAAGGCGTGTTCTTTGTGGCCCAAGAGGTGGCAAAGGCAATGAAGCGAACGGGAGGAGGGAAGATCATCAACATTGGGTCTCTTGGCAGCTTCATCGGGCTGGCGGAGTCCAGCGTCTACTGCGCCACCAAGGGAGGCGTGATCCAACTCTCCAAGACGATGGCGCTGGAATTGGGCGCGTTCCACATCCAAGTGAACTGTTTGGCACCGGGCTATTTCATCACGCCGATGACCCAGCCCTTTTATGACGACCAAAAGCATCGCGAATGGATTGAGAGCAGGATTCCCCTCCATCAATGGGGGACGCCGCTGGACCTGGCGGGTCCCGTGCTGTTTTTGGCCTCGGCGGCAAGTGACTACATCACGGGGGAGACCATCAAGGTTGACGGCGGATGGCTGGCGGGCTGACCCATCAAAAGCGCTGCAAGGTATATTGAAAGTTGATATGGAAAGGAGAGAACAGAATGACTACACTGTTTTGGGGGTTCCCGGTTGACACAGGGCTGTTTATCATTGGGACAATTGTGGTTGCAGCCATTACAACCATCACGTTTTATCTTGGGAAATGGAGACTGTGATTCCAAGCAGGCGCACCAACTAAGACAAGGAGGCTAATTCATGAGTATCAATGATCTAGAAAGCGCAATTGGAATGAAAATTCCAATGATCGTTCCCATCGTTTTGATTGTTTACATGGCTTCCATGCTGCTAATTGGTCTGTGGGCAGCGCGGAAAGTGAAAAATGCAGAGGACTGGTTCGTTGGCGGACGTGAAATGGGCCCCTGGATCACCGCTTTGGCGCATGGCTCAAGCTCGGTGGGCGGCGGCATGTATATTGCCGGGCCTCAGTTCGGCTGGGAGTGTGGAGCGGCGTCTCTGTGGGCGGCCCCCGGCGATGTGTTTGGTCCCCTTCTGAATTTCGGCATTATTGCAAGGCGCATGCGGCGCTATACCGAGCGTACAAAGTCTCTGACCATTCCGGAGTTCTTCGGACATCGGTATTACAGCCAGGGGGTCAAGCTCCTGTCCGTGGTTATTCTGCTGATTGCCATGGTGATCAGCCTGATCGTGGAGTATCTGGCCATGGGCATTTTGCTGGCCTGTATTACGGGATGGAGCTTTGAGCTGTCTCTAATTATCGGCTGCGGCGTCATCCTGATTTACACTGGTGCCGGCGGCTATCTGGCTGTGGCATATACCGATTTTGTGCAATCAATCCTGATGGTAATTGGACTTGCAATTTTGATCCCTGTTGCCCTTGCCAGTGTCGGCGGGTTTACCGGGATGAACGAGGGACTCTTTGCCATCAATGCGGGGCTGCCTACCCTTTGGGGAGAAAATTTTATGCTCAAAGGGGCTCCCCTTATGATTGCCGGAACTGCACTGGTCTATTTTGTCGGCTATATGGGGCAACCCCATCTGGTCATCAAAACCGTTGCCATTAAGGACGAGAAGTCGATTCGGTTGGTTCCCCTGATTGGCGGCATCTTCGGATTCTTCCTGTCTTTCGGTGTATATATTCTGGGTATGGTGGGCAGAGTGGCTTACCCGGACATGTCCATGCTTCCCGGCGGAAGCGCGGAATACATTATGCCCATGCTGGCGCTGACCAAGCTGCCCCCCATCCTGGCCGGGCTGCTGCTTGCGTGCGCATGCTCGGCGATCATGTCCACCGCAAGCGCCCTGCTTCTGGTGGTCGGCTCCTCGGCGGGCAACGACCTCTATCACGGTTATCTCAACAAGACGGCATCGGAGCGGCAGGTTATGATGGTGACCAAAACCGCCACCTACATTTTGGGACTTGTCTCTGCTGTGCTGTGTTTCATGCCAATATTCCAAATGGGAATTTATCAGGTGACGTGGATTGCCTGGTCGGTGCTGTCGCCTGCGTTTATTCCTCTGATTGTCGGCGGCCTTTATTGGAAACGCGGGACCAAAGAGGGTGCGTACGCGTCTTTGATGATCGGATCGGTCACGGGGTTTGGCTGGTACTATCTGCTTCAGGAGCGGACCCAGATTCATACATTCTTTGCCGCACTAGTTCTTGCGGTTGCGGCCTATATTATCGTTAGCCTGATGACCAAAAAGCCACCTCAGGGAGTGGAAGATCTGGTAGACTATGCAAAGAAATTTGAGGGTACAGATTCCAATGAAACGATCCACTCCGGCGTCCAGATGACCCAAGAGCAGTTCCAAGCCTTGATTGGAAGCGAACCCAAGGTGGTCTGTGCGCCCTCCATGGCCTGATTTGCAGCATATATGAAGACAATCCAAGTCATTACCGGGGTGCGGGTCAGGCCAGAACACTTCTTGAGTCGAATGGAAAAAACAAAAAAATTGTCTTATATTGAATTTTCTCATGTGAATACGGTCTATAGTTTGTGCTGGGTATTTCAATTTCGGGTTGCGTTGCCAGTCAGCAAAAAAACGACCCGGTATGCCGGTTATTATGCCGGATTTGAAGAGTCTACCATGGTACCTGGAAAGTTGAATCTTTTGCCTGCTTCTCAGCCAAAAGAGGTGGAAGACAGTCAAGTTCTGTCCGATAAACTGACCGAAGAACAGGCCTTGGGACAGGCATGGGACTATAACAAAACGGGTATCATCCGAAAGTTTAAAAGCCTGAACGCCCCCCCAATTCTTGCAAATTATGTGGCAGAGCGGCTGTACAAGCCGATGTATGTGATCCGCTTCTACAACAGAGGACTTCAGAAGACAAAATATAAAGTGTTAGACTCCCTGTCCGGAGATTTGGAAGAGATTTTGGTGCAATAGGGTTACCGGCGGATCAAGGAGAATCCCGGACGGGTCATACCATTGGGTGGTGCGAAGCCAAATGGTACTGCTGTCATAAAAAGCCTGGAATCATTCATGATTCCAGGCTTTTAAAAAAGAACATCGATCAAGTGGCTGGACATTCTGGAAGCTGACGGCCAGTGTGGTCAATAGTATAGGGCTGGGGCAGAATAATTTGAGAAATGGGGACGAAGGAATAGCCTTCCTGGATCAGAGTTTGAAGGATAGCGGGAAGGGCCTCAGGCGTATGGATAGCGGCGTTATGAAACAGGACAATGGAGCCCGGCTGTACCTTTGAGGTCACCCGTCGGGTAATTTCGTCGGAAGAAATTCCCTTCCAGTCCAGGCTGTCCACATCCCACTGGATTGGCTCCATGCCAATTGAACGCGCAGCATTGATGGAATTGTTGTCGTAATCGCCATAGGGCAGACGAACCAAAGTGGGACGCACGCCAGTGACGGCCTCAATTTTGTCATTGCAGGCGTTTAAGTCGGCCACTACTTCGTTTACCGACAGCTGTGGGTAGTGGGCGTGGGTGTTGGAGTGATTCATGACCTCGTGTCCCGCGTCGTGAAGCGCTTTGACGCATTCTGGGTATTTCTCAGCCCATGCCCCAACCACGAAGAAGGTGGCCTTAACCTGGTACTGGCTCAGAATGTCAATGAGCTGCTGTGTGTCCTCATTTCCCCAGGCGGCGTCAAAGCTGATGGACACAATTTTTTGATCCCGCTGCACACAGTAGATTGGCAGCTGACGCGCGGAAGCAGAAGCGCCTACAGCAGCCGGATAGTTGACACAAAAGAACATGACCGCCGCCACGCAGAGACAGCCAACCGCAGTCCACCATTTTTTGCGTACGAAAAAGACCTGAACCGCATGTTTTGTTCGAGTCATAGCACCATCTCCTATAAATCAATCGAGTGATTAATTTATATGAGCGGGAGGGGAAGAAAATGCGCACTCGGATGGAAAAGCCTACACCGGTGCCCGCTTAATACGGGCGCCGGCGTGGATTGTGTGCAATCAGATCCGAAATCTGGTGTTCATCCCTTTCGGGAGATGGCAAGCTTGGCCTTTTCCACAATGCGCTCCGGCGTCAGACCATAGGCCTGAAGGACTTGTTCCGCCTTTCCGCTGCGTCCAAACTGATCTTCCACCCCATGGCGGATTACGGGGACGGGGTAGACCTCGCTTACATATTCCGCCACAGCGGCGCCGAGGCCGCCGACGATGTTGTGCTCCTCGGAGGTAACAATGGCTCCGGTTTCTTGCGCTGCGGCCAGGAGAAGATCATAATCCAGAGGCTTAATGGTGTGAAAATCCAGGACCCGGGCGGAGATTCCCTCGTCCGCCAGAAGCGAGGCCGCCCTCAGCGCCTTCTGGACCATCAGGCCGTTGGCGACAAGGGTGACGTCGCTGCCCAGGCGCAGCACAGCGCCTTTTCCGAGCTCAAAATGATAGCCCGGGATGGAAGAGGTGACGGTTTCCACGGCGAGTCGGCCAAGGCGCATGTAGGCGGGTCCGCAATAGTTCAGCAGTGCCTCAGTGGCCAGCGTCATTTCATAGGCATCGCAGGGGCACAGAACCATCATGCCGGGGATGGCGCGCATCAGGGCGAAATCCTCGATGCACTGGTGGGTGGCACCGTCTTCCCCCACAGACAGGCCGCCGTGGGAGCCAACGACCTTCACGTTCATGCCGGGATACGCGATGGAATTGCGCACCTGCTCCCAGGCACGCCCGGCCGCGAACATAGCAAAGGTATTGGTGAAGGGCCGGAAGCCGCAGGTGGACAGGCCGGCGGCCACGCTCTGCATGTTCGCCTCTGAAATGCCCATATCAAAGAAACGGTGGGGATACGCATCTTTAAATCCCTTGGTCATGGTGGCCCCAGCCAGATCCGCTTCGAGAACAATCAGGTCAGGATAGCGTTCCGCCAAAGCGACCAGAGTTTCGCCATATGCGTTTCGGGTGGCTTTCTTCTCTGTCATCTTACATTTCCTCCAACTGATGGATTTGCGCCTGAAGCTCGGCTACGGCCTGCTGAAATTGCTCATCGTTAGGCGCCTTTCCATGCCAGCCTGCATTATTCTCCATAAAGGAGACCCCTTTACCCTTTACGGTTTTGGCCAAAATCGCGGTGGGGCGGCCTTCAGTGGAGGCGGCTTCGGCAAAGGCGGCTTTGATTTGGGAAAAATCATGGCCGTCAATGGCAATCACATGGAACCCAAATGCGGAGAGCTTTTGATCCAGTGGCTCTAGCGGCATGACATCGCTGGTTTTGCCGTCAATCTGGAGCCCATTCACGTCGACCATGACGCACAGGTTATCCAGGTGATACTTGGAGGCGGACAGGAAGGCTTCCCACACCTGGCCTTCGTCCAGCTCCCCGTCGCCAAGGAGCGCATAGACCCGATAGCTCTGCTGCTTTATCTTCCCGGCTAAGGCCATGCCCACTGCGGCCGAGATGCCCTGGCCGAGAGAGCCGGTTGACATGTCCACGCCGCGGACGTGATGCATCTCCGCGTGTCCGGACATGTGACCGTCGATCTGCCGGAACATCTTTAATTCTTCGACAGGGAAAAAGCCACGCAAAGCCAGGGTGGGGTAGAGCGCGGGTGTGCAGTGGCCCTTGGACAGGACGAAGCGATCCCGGTTTGGATCGTCTGCTTGTTCTGGGGAGACATTCATCACATCAAAATAGAGGGTGGTCATCAGGTCAAGACAGGACAGAGAGCCACCGGGATGTCCCGAGGCGGCATCATGGACCATGGTCAGTCCTAAAATCCTAGCTTCGTTGGCCTTAATGGCCAGCTGCTTGTTTGAACATGGCTGCATATCAGGTTCACCTTTCATTTGTTTTTCGTTTGGATTGTGCAGAGGCGAAGGATGAGCGCACTGCGGAATGCGGACGGGATGGACAGAGGCAGGGCGCGGCGCAGTAGAAAATCAGACCAAAGTGGTATTCGGAATCGACCTGCGGAACAGGGCTGTCGTTCGTTGACGGAAGAACAGGAACGGCTTACGGAACCAGTATAGCAGGTTTTTTGTTCTGAAACAAGGCGCAAAAAGGATGCTTTGTTTTTATCTTGTAGGCATTTCCAGAGACAAAGCGTGAAACCGGGCAAGAGGATAGATCCTGAGGCGGAATAAAAAAACAGACAGTCTCCTGCCGTCGGACAAAGAGACTGCCTGTGATAGGAGAATGTTATCGGGTGGGGACGTGCCAAATATCTCTGGCGTAATCGGAGATGGAGCGGTCGGCGGCAAAGATTCCCGACCGGGCGATGTTGATGAGGGATATCCGATTCCAGAGCGGACGGTCGGCATAGGTCTCCAGAGCCCGCTTATGAGCGGCGCAGTAGCTGTCAAAATCGGCCAGCAGCATATATTCGTCCGCCATGCTGCCGCCGGCGCCGAAGAGCAGTCGGTTTGTGAGATTGGGATAGGCCACATGGTCGCCGAAGCCAGCTGAAATCCGGTCGATGACCCGCTTCAGCGTTGAATTTTGCTGGTAATAATCCAAAGAATGGTAGCCTTGACGTTTGCGCTGGGCCACCTGATCTGCGGTCAGGCCAAACAGAAAGATGTTTTCGTCCCCCAGCTGCTGATGCATCTCCACATTGGCTCCGTCCAGAGTGCCAATGGTTAAAGCACCGTTCATCATAAACTTCATGTTGCCGGTGCCGCTAGCCTCTTTCCCGGCAGTGGAAATTTGCTCGGACAGCTCTGAGGCGGGCATCAGCTTTTCTGCCAGCGAGACCCGGTAATTTTCCAAAAATACCACTTGTAGCTTATCCTTGCAGACCGGATCCTTGGCAGTTTGGACCGCTAGGGAATTGATCAGCTGAATGATTTCCTTGGCCACGTGGTAGCCGGGCGCGGCCTTGGCGCCGAACAGGAAGGTCTGGGGGGTAAAGTCCATATTAGGATTATCCAGAAGCTGGTGGTACAGAGAGATGATCTGAAGCACGTTGAGCAGCTGGCGCTTATACTCGTGGAGGCGCTTGACCTGGACATCAAAGATGGCGTCGGTGTTCAGAATCACGCCAGACTCCCGGGCTGCCCAGCTGGCAAAACGGCGCTTGTTCTCGGTCTTAATTGCCTCCAGATGTGCAAGAACGGACGGGTCATCTTTGTAAGCTTCCAGACCCTTAATGGCTTCAGGATGGAGGAGATACTGGTCGCCTCCGGTACAGTCCCGAATCAGAGCGTCCAGCTTTGGATTAACCTGAGAAAGCCAGCGGCGGTGATCAACACCGTTGGTCACATTTTTGAATTTATTGGGCTGGGCCAGATAGGCATCATGGAAGACCTCTCGTTTCAAAATTTCGGAATGGAGAGCGGACACGCCATTGATGGCCTGGCAGGCGCACACGCACAGATTGGCCATGCGTACCTCGCCGCCCCAAATGACAGCCATTTGGGCAATTTTGCCCGTGTCGCCGCCGTACCGGTGCTCCAATTCCCGCTGATAGCGGTTGGCGATTTCCTTGAGAATCTGCCAAATCCGGGGGAGCAGGGTTTCGATCAAGGTCTGAGGCCAGCGCTCCAGCGCCTCCGCCAAAACCGTATGGTTGGTGTAGCAGACTGTGTTTGTGACCAGATACCAGGCATCGTCCCACGAATAGCCCTCGACGTCCAGGAGAATGCGCATCAGCTCGGGGATGACTAAGGTGGGGTGGGTATCGTTGATCTGAATCACATGCTTCTCATGGAAGTTACGCAGGGTTCCATACTGGGCCCGGTGTTGACGGACAATGGATTGTACCGTGGCCGAGACGAAGAAATACTGCTGCTTCAAGCGAAGAGACTTACCCTCGTAGTGGTTGTCGTCGGGGTATAGAACTTTGGCAATTACCTCGGCCATGGCCTGCTGCTCTACCGCCTTGAGATACTCCCCCCGGGAGTACAAAGACATGTCCACGGGCACTGGGCTCTTGGCGTCCCAGAGACGCAGGGTGTTGGTGTGGCGGGTCTGATAGCCGGCAATCTCCATGTCCCGGGGGATGGCCAGAACGGTGGTGTATCCGATGTGTTCCGGGTGGTTGCGGCCCTCGCTGTCCCAGTGGTCTTCGATGCTTCCGCCAAACCGGACCTGCTCGGTCTCGTCCAGCTTCGGAATCAGCCAGGCATCGCCCAGCCCCAGCCAGTTGTCCGCCAGCTCCACCTGCTTGCCGTCGAGGATCTTCTGCTTGAAGATGCCCAGCTCGTAGCAGATGGAATAGCCGGTGGCGGGGATTTCCAGCGTGGTCATAGAGTCCAGATAACAGGCGGCCAGACGGCCCAGACCGCCGTTGCCCAGACCAGCGTCCGGCTCTGACTCAAACAGGTCGGAGGCAGAAAAGCCAAACCCGTCCAACACCTCTTTCAAGGTGTCAAGCAGGCCTAAATTATAGGCGTTCTTTTCCAAAGAACGGCCCATTAGAAATTCCAGAGACAGGTAGTGGACCTGGCGCTGCTGGCCCTCCCATACCCGATTGTCTGTCTCCATCTGACGGCGGGACATGATGTCCCGGAGGACTAGTGCGCAGGCCTTGAACATATGGGTGGGGGTGGCCTCGTCCACTGTGCGGCCGAAGTTGCGTTGGAGCTTTCCGATGATCATTTCCTTCAGCTGGGATTTGGTATATTCCACCATAACAGTGCCTCCTGTTCGGATTCAAACAACGACTGTGGAAACGTTTTCTTTTTCAGATGTTAATTGTACCAGATTTTCAAAAACGCGTCAATTGGCAGAAGGGCGTAGAAGTGAGTAACCCGTTCCAATCTTTAAACGTTTTTCACAAGAATACCCGCCGAATCTGGAAATGCGGTCATGAAAACAAAGGTTCCCGCCGGAGGCGGGAACCTGGGAAAAAACAGAGGGGATCAGCCCAGGATACGCTGATAGATGTCCAGATACTGATTGGCGGAGTTTTTCCAGGAAAAATCCACGGTCATGCAGGAGCGTTGAAGGCCGCGCCAGGCTTTTTTGCTGGAGTGGTACAATTCTACCGCTTCCTGCAAGACCCAAATCATATCGCCTGCGCTGATGTTGGAAAAGGTGAAGCCACGGCCCTCTCCGGTAAACTTGTTATACGGAATCACGGTGTCCTTCAGTCCTCCGGTCTCCCGTACCACGGGGATCGTACCAAAGCGCATGGCGATCATCTGGCTGAGACCGCACGGCTCGGAAATCGAGGGCATGAGGAACAAATCGGCGCCGGCATAAATCATGGTAGACAGAGGAGCAGAATAGGTCAGATGGGCAGCGAAGCGGCCGGGATACTGGCTTTGTGCGTGGCGGAAGGCCTCCTCATACTGCCAGTCTCCGGTGCCCAGTACCACCATCTGAACCGCCATGCCCATAATCTCGTGAAGAGCGTCGGCGACCAGAGAAAAGCCCTTGTGGCCCACAAGACGGGAGACACAGGCAAGGATGGGAATGTCGGGATTTTCCTGGAGTCCCACCGCCTTCTGAAGGGCCAGTTTGCATTCGTTTTTTCCCTTGACCAGAGCCTTGGCGGTGTAGTTGGCGGCCAGACCGGGGTTAGTGGCGGGGTCGTACAGCTGAATATCAATGCCGTTGAGAATGCCCTCGATCTTGTCGCTTTGCTGGTTGATAATCCCGTCCAGCCCGCGGGCATAGAAGGGAGTGCGCAGTTCCTGCGCATAGGTGGGGGAGACGGTGGTGATAAAGTCGGCGGACAGGAGGGCGCCCTTCATCAGGTTGACATCTCCGAAATAGGCCAGCATGCCCTCGCTGAGGTAGCTGCGGTCCAACCCAATCACATCCTGGAGCACCTGATCGCCAAAACGACCCTGATACTCGATGTTGTGGATGGTAAATACGGTTTTAGCCCCACCCAGCTGGGGAATCCGGTATTTTTCTTCCAGCAGATAGACAGGGACAAGGGCGGTCTGCCAGTCGTTGCAGTGGATGATGTCAGGAGCCCAATCCAGCTGCCCCGGAGTCTCAAGAACGGCCCGGGAGAAGTAGGCGAACCGCTCGCAGTCGTCAAAGTGGCCGTAAAGCTGCCAGCGCTTGAAGTAATACTCGTTGTCCACGAACCAATACGTAACGTCGTCCTGCGCCAGTTCAAAAATACCGCAGTAGACCTGACGCCAGGACAAGGTGACATTGAAGTGTGTTACGAGAGTCATTCGGCTGCGCCAGTCTGCCCCAATCCCCTCGTACAGGGGAAGGATGACCTTGACCTCGTTCCCCTCCGCGGCCAGCGCCTGTGGAAGAGAGCCAGCGACGTCGGCCAGACCGCCGGTTTTGATAAAGGGAGCGACTTCAGAAGCAGCAAATAGAATTTTCATAGCAATCCCCTTTCGTTCAAGTAACGTGCGGATATCGTACGGGTATAGAGGCGACTCCACCGCGGGAGAGGCGGGAGGCCCGCTCCGTCTCCCCGTGCGATGGAGTCGTGATAAGTAAATTATACCACAGAACCCTTGGCAATGGCAAGCGGGTAGGTGCTGTGGCCCATCAGCATGCGATGTTCGTTCACAGTGACATTCTTGTCCGCAATAACATAGTACAAAGAGGCGCCTGCCTTGACCACAGTGCCCTGCATCAGCACGCTGTTGGATACCGTAGCACCCTTTTCAATGATGATGCCGCGGGAAAGGATGGAATGATCCAACGTCCCTTCGATATAGCAGCCATCGGCGACCAGGGAGCAGCTGGCTGCCGCATCTGGGCCATAGTAAGTAGATGGATTGGACTGGTCCTTGGTGCGGATGGGACGGGCTGGATTGAACAAATCGGTTCGAACAGCGGGATCCAGCAGA